>NZ_JALNTO010000019.1:0-63794 GCF_023161785.1 Bacillus sp. 2CMS4F | reverse complement strand
AATCACCGATAAGCTATCGGCAATTGGCTGTATAAAAGGTGTTTTGATCCCTGTCTCAAAAACGGGGGTCAGTCCCAGACGGCAGGGCGGTTTTTTATTTTTATTTGGAAGAAGACTCTGTTTCATTCTCCTTTACACGGTCAAGCGCCATTTCATATGCGTCATTTCCATAATTTAAGCATCGTTTCACTCGGGAAATGGTCGCTGTAGAAGCGCCTGTTTCTGTTTCAATTTTATGATACGTGTTTCCTTCGCGGAGCATACGTGCCACTTCAAGGCGCTGAGCCAGCGATTGAATTTCGTTAATTGTGCAAAGATCATCGAAGAACCGATAACATTCCTCCAGGTCTTTCAGCGATAAGATCGAGTTAAATAACTGGTCCAGTTCTTTGCCGCGTAATTTATCGATTTGCATCGTTACACACCTTCTCCTTTACTAATGGAAGCCGCATCGAGATCAGGCACGATATTTATCCATGTCTTTCCTGGCACAAACGGCAGCCATTTGCCGTCTTTCACCGGCACAATTCTTCCGTTTACATTTTTCCAGTCTGCTTCAATGACGTTTCCGTGCTGAAACAGCAGACCTTTACCCCCTGATTCTATGTCGATGTCACGCCTTCCATCTTGGTCAATAATATGATGGCTGGCTTCAACAATGAAAATATTTTGCATTGCAACCGGCTTTCCGGTCTCCCGGTCTGTCGTCATGACACCATCAGAGCTTCTCGTATAAGCTTCAGTTTTTTTATCATAGTTGTATTCGACAAGATTTGTAACGTTTTTTGTTCCATAATCTACCCGAATATTATAAGATTCATTTACAGGTTTTGCATCTGATGTTTGAAACAGCATTGGATCTGTTTTCTGCTTGAGCTCATATCCCTTTTGTTCCGCCGCCTTTTTTATGTACTGATAAGACGTGAAGGAATTGTGGGGCGGTTCGCTGAAATCAGCTCTCCAAAATAAGCTTCCGTCAAAATCCAATCCGTTAATATAATCGGCAGCTCCGGATTCCAGCTGCTCCTTGGCGCCGGGACTCCAGCCGTGATGGACAAATATGCTGTCAAAACCGTTGCTGAGAGTGACGAAATATTCCCGCGCACTCCGCACAGGTCCGACAGTTTCAGGCATCTTGCTTTGAAAAATGGCCAGAAACCTTGTAATTTGACCTTCGGCAAGCGCTTCTATGACAATGTCGGCTTTAGACAGTCCTGATTGCGGCCTCGCCTTCGGGTGATTGTTCACCATGACAGCAACAGGCCTGCGTTCAGTCACCTTCTGCTCAGTCTCCAGTCCCGTCAAAGGAGCTTTCAGCTTCTTTGTGTGATCAGGGACAGCGTCCTTCTGCTGGCAGGATACTAGCAGGAAAAACGCGAAACACAGTACGCAAACTGTCATCCATTTTTTCATATGTCGGCTCCCCGCTCTTTTATATTTTAACGCATTATCGATGGAAAGAGTACAGTTTTTTTCATCACGTCGAAGATTCCTCTTGGCGTAATGCGTATATACGGGAGGTGCGTGCTTTGCAAAAAGAGCAGCGTATAAACCGGATCACAATACTCATAGCCTCTTTCAGTCAAAAGATCTCTCAGCTTCTGTTCCTTTTCCAGCACGATGTCATACGATTCCGAAGAAGCGCATCCGCACAGTGAAAGCGGAATTTCGTGAAGGATTTTTCCGTTTTCCGCAAGCACAATTCCCCCGCCGATTTCTTTCATGCGGGAGAAAGCAAGCAGCATATCCGCTTTGTTTTTTCCGATCGCGACAATGTCACCCGTCGTCGTAAAGGAGCTCACAAACCCCTGCACACTTGACGCAAATCCTTTTATCATCGTATTAACGCGCCATTTCCCATGTCTGTCTAGCATCGTTAAATAACTTTCATCATGGTCAAATGAAAGCTGTTCGACCGAGTTGTCGATCTCAATCATATACGGCTCCATAATCACCGCATTCCGCATTTTTACGCCCATCGGCATGGAAAACTGCAAATCATCCATCGTCATATCATATGAAAGCTCAAGCGGGACAAGACCGCCTTTGTTCCAGTTCGTATGTGGAAACGCATTCATATCGCGGCCGTCTTCACGCAGAATTTTGCCTTTTGACAGAACGGTTACCGGATTCGGCTGCAACGGGTCCTCAAGGATATTCAGTGACGCAAGTCTTCCCGGCCCGACAACGCCTAAATAATCATCCATTTGGTAATACTTTGCGATGTTAAAGGATGCCATATTGTACGCATCGATTGCCGGGACCCCTTCTTCCAGGGCAATTCGGATGAGCTCGTTTGTCATGCCGCCTTTATAGAAATTAGGCGTAGCGCCGTCTGTTGTGTAAAAAAAGTGGTCGTAGTAGCGGAAGCCCTTTTCATGAAGCTCCTGCAATATGTTTCTTAAATCAGGGCGAATGGACGAATTGCGAAGTGATACATAATAGCCCAGTTCCAGCCTTCTCATCACTTCATCACCTGTCATGGCTTCATGATCACAATCCGCTCCGAACAGCTTCATTTTTGTAAGCGTTTTATCTGAAGCGCCGGGAAAATGTCCTTCTATGCGTTTCCGCTGTTTTTTTGTGGCCTGCATACAGTGAAGCATTAAATCATCGCCATCTACAAGACGCGGCCAGCCTGTCATTTCTCCGCCTTGAATGACATCCGGATGTTCAATCCACTGCTTTCTGACGTCAAATGGAAGAACGTGATCCTCGTTCAGCACCTCGGTCTGCAGGTCATACCGTGACCACCAAAAATACTGAACCGGAAGCTTTTTGAGTTCATTCAAAATAGTAAGCGCTTTCTTTTTTCCGCTTTGCAATAGCAAAAATAAGTTATCATTTACGAATGTCGTTGTACCGTACTGAGACACATATTCCGCCAGCGTTTGGGGATTATATATTTGAAAAGGATGTGCGTGCGGTTCGATATAGCCAGGCACAATGTATTTTCCTTCACAATCAATCGTATGAATTTCTTCGGTTCTATCCGGAAGTTCATGACCAACATAAACAATACGGTCCTGATAAATCCAAATGTTTTTTTTCAGCCATTGTTTTACATATGGATTTAAGACGAGAGCATTCCGTAAAAGGAGCGTTGGAAGCAGCTTAGAGTCTACAACATCAACCTGTGCCCTGATGTCTTTGTTTTTCCAGTTAAAGGTGCGTTCGGACATTCACATACTCTCCTTTACATGTATTAGACTCATGTTATCACATCCTTCTCCATCACGCACGATAAAAACGTTACAAATTTTTGAAGGTTTGATTAAAAAACTTTTTTAAGTAAAAGGAGCAGATTTCATGAAACCAAACATCAGTCTCATCAATGCCGTCTTCCGTATCGCCTGCGGACTGACAATTATGTCAGCTGCCAGCGCCAAGTATACGAAAAAACCTTGGTGCAGAATGCATCTGTTCTGCATCTTTATGGGCGCCATGAAGGCAGGTTCAGGCATACTGCGTTTCTGCCCTGTGACCTATATGTTTCAAAACAGCACTGTTGAAAACCATGGACAGGATCATCAAGAATCGTAAGCAAAAAAGCTTGATCATAAAACGTGATCAAGCTTTTTCTCATTATATTCCTTTGTCTTCATATAGAAAAAACCAACAGCCGCAAACGCAGCCGGATACAAGAGAGCCCAGCCGCTAAATAAGTAGATCACTGTACAAAGAAGAAGCGCCCCCAAAGCCATCCACCAGCCTGAATCCTTCCAGTTCAGCAGCTTCAGCGCTGCCGCCATTGTGCATATGTAAGATGCGATGAATGCTGAGCTTGGTCCTTTCAGGAGCGTTGTCAGATCAATTTGAAATATGCCGTTTGCCATAAGAACGAAACCAAACACGAAAGCCAGCGCTGTTAATACACGGACAGGTGTATGTTTTGTATGACTGAGCTTCCCGAAATACCCGGGAATATGACCTTCTCTCGCCAACGCATAGACCATTCTTGAAAACCCCGCAATGTTGGCATGAATGGTGGCGAATGTAATAAAAAGAGCTAAACAAGTCGTTACATATACCCCAATATCCCCCGCTCCTTTTGATATGAGCATCGTCAGAGATGCGATTTCTCCTTTTTCTCCGTATGCATGAGTGCCCACAGTGACAAACGACAGCATGATATACAGCACCGCCACACAAGCTGCCGCTAAGAATAAACTGATTGGAACATCCTTTTCCGGATGTGTAAACTCTTCAGCTAACGGGGTAATCATTTCCCAGCCTACAAAAGAAAAAAAGATGATGACAGAAACAGAACCCGCGGCAAACCAGCCATGCGGCAGAAAAGGCTTAAATTCAGCTGCTTTTACGTGTGGCAGTGAAACAGCAACAGAAATGACAAGCAGCAGCAGAATGACACAGATGACGAGTATGCTGATGTTTGCTGATAATTGAATGCCCCTGATATGAAGCCAAATGGAGATCGCCAGCATACTTGCTGCAATGAAAGCAATCTGCCAATCCGAAGCCTGTGTGACGTAGCTGACATAATGTGCGCCAGTCAAAGCGATCACTGGCACACCGATCGGAACCGATCCCAGCATGATCCAGCCCAACATGGCTCCGGCTTTTGGCCGAAAAGCTAGCTGTACATAAGCCGTGATCCCTCCCGCGCTTGGCGCCATTCTGACAAGGCGCGCCAGTGTGCCGACGAGCAGAAATGATAAGAAAGACATAAATCCCCAAACCAATACAGAAGCGGGACCGGCGGCATCAGCCGTGACAGACGGAAGGATTAAGATCCCGCAGCCTAATACGGCCCCGATCGTTAATGCCGCTCCTTGAACCCAAGTAATCGAACGCTGCAATTCCGGCAAAATGATTGCCTCCTTTCATGTTGATGGCTTTATTATAGAAAAAAACAAACGGCACCCATATGCTACAATTAAGCTAAATCAACAACATTTCCTCATAATAAAAGGAATTCTCACCAATTCACTTAAACATATAAAGGAGCAATACCAATGGACGATACAGACCTACAGATTCTTTCGCATTTGCAGCAAAATGCCAGATTAACGATGGTTGAATTAGGAAAGCTTGTCGGACTCAGCTCTCCGAGTGCGGCGGAACGTGTCAGAAAGCTTGAGGACAAAGGGGTCATTACCGGGTACAGCGCTGATATCTGTTATGAAAAGCTAAACAAACATGTCACTGCTTTTATCCTGATGGAGCCGAAAAGCTGCAAACACTATGCCGCCTTTGCCGCAGCTCACCCCGATGTGGCAGAGAACCACCGGATTACAGGTATGTACAGCTATGTGACAAAAGTGGTGACGGAATCTGTGCATAGTCTAGAAGATTTTATAGACGCTTCAATGGCCCACGGAAAACCGACCACGCTTGTTGTGCTTTCTTCTTCCGCTTTCCGGCATGCTTTTGTATAACTAAAAACCCGCAGCACAATCTGCGGGTTTTTCTTCACTTTATTTTTGGGCAGCCTTCAGAGCTCGGGCTCCGATATCTTTTCTGAAAAACAGGCCGGGTTTGATGATCTCATCAACGGCTTTGTACACTCTGTCTCGTGCCGCTTCAAACGTTTCATCAAAAGCGGTCACATTGGCGACACGGCCGCCGTTTGTGACGAACTCTTCACCTTCTGCTTTCGTTCCGGCATGGAAGACGACAACTTGATCAGCATTTGCTGTCAGGCTGCCAATCGGCGTGCCTTTTACATAGCTTTCAGGATAGCCTTCTGAAGCAAGCACGACACTGACTGCCGCCGTATCCTTCCATCTCAAGTCAACTTCCTTATCATCTAAAAGATCAAGAAGCACTTGTACCAGATCAGAATCCATACGAGGCAGCACAACCTGCGTTTCCGGGTCGCCGAAGCGGGCATTAAATTCAATGACCTTCGATCCATTCGCAGTGAGCATCAGCCCCGCGTACAAAACGCCTGTGAAGGAGCGACCTTCTTGAACCATTGCTTTTGCGGCTGGCTTGACGATCGTTTCTACAGCATGACGCACGGTGTCTTCCGAAATTTGCGGAACAGGAGAGTAAGCGCCCATTCCTCCTGTATTCGGCCCTTTGTCTCCATCAAACGCGCGTTTATGATCCTGGGCAATGACCATCGGATATACCTTTTCTCCTTTGACAAATGCCATGAGGGAAAACTCTTCGCCGGAAAGAAATTCTTCAATCACGACAGATGCGCTCGCATCACCGAATTTTTCATCTTCAAGAAAATCATGCAGACACGCGATGGCTTCTTCCTCCGTCATCGCAACGGTTACGCCTTTTCCAGCCGCCAGTCCGTCCGCTTTAATGACAATCGGAGCGCCTTTTTCCTGCACATAAGCCTTGGCTTTTTCAAAGGATATAAACGTGTCGTATTCTGCGGTCGGAATGTCGTATTTCTTCATTAAATCCTTTGCAAACTGCTTGCTTCCTTCGATGATCGCAGCGGCTTTTGACGGACCGAACACACGAAGACCGGCTTTTTCGAACTCGTCAACAAGGCCTTCAATTAAAGGAACCTCAGGTCCGACAATGGTCAGCCCGACCTGATTTTCTTTTGCAAATGAGACAAGCCCGGCGTGGTCGCTTTCCTCAATGTTTACAAGCTGTGCAGAAGATGCGATGCCGTCATTTCCCGGAGCGGCAAATACCGTATCAACAAGGCTGCTTTGCGCCACCTTCCATGCCAGCGTATGCTCTCTTCCGCCTTTACCGATAATTAATACATTCACGTCGTTTTCATCCCCTTAATGTTTGAAGTGTCTGATGCCGGTGAATACCATGGCAATGCCGTACTCGTCCGCTTTTTTAATGGAATCCTCGTCACGGATAGATCCGCCTGGCTGGATGATAGCTGTAACGCCCGCTTTTGCCGCTTCTTCGACTGTATCAGGCATTGGGAAATATGCATCTGATCCGAGTGCGCTGCCTTTCGCTTTTTCTCCGGCCTGCTCGATTGCGATTTTCGCTGATCCGACGCGGTTCATTTGTCCGGCTCCTACACCTACTGTCATGTTATCTTTTGCGAGAACAATCGCATTGGATTTCACATGTTTCACGACTTTCCAAGCAAGCTTCAAATCTTCCCACTCTTGCTCGTTCGGCTCTCTTTTTGTCGGAATGCTGATCTCAGCATCAGCAAAGCCGTGCATATCTAAATCTTGAATCAGCAAACCGCCTTGTACAGATGTCAGCTGTTTTTCTTTTTGAACGGCAGCTGTCACATCAAGTGTCAGCAGACGGAGATTTTTCTTCGCTGTCAGGATATCAAGCGCTTCTTGGCTGAATGAAGGCGCAATGATGATTTCTAAGAAAATATGATGAAGCGCTTCGGCTGTTGCCTTGTCCACTTCACGGTTCAACGCGATAATGCCGCCGAAGATCGATGTTTTATCTGCTTCGAACGCTCTGTCAAACGCTTCTGCGATCGTTTCGCCAGTTCCCACCCCGCACGGATTCATATGCTTCACAGCGACCGCAGCAGGCTCAGTGAATTCACGAACAATTTGAACAGCTGCGTCCGCATCTTTAATGTTGTTGTAAGAAAGCTCTTTGCCGTGCAGCTGTTCTGCTTGCGCAATAGATCCTTTGACAGGAAGCGCGCTTTGGTAGAATGTGGCTTCTTGATGAGGATTTTCCCCATAGCGAAGCGATTGTTTTTTCTCAAACGTAACGGTGAATTGCTCTGGTTCTTTTTCACCGACAACATTTGTCAGATAGTCAGCGATCAGCGCGTCATATGCCGCAGTGTGGCGGAATACTTTTGCCGCCAGCTCGCGTTTTTTCTGAAGCGAAACATCGCCTTCTTCTTTGATTTGATTCAGAACAGGGCTGTAATCCGCTGGGTCAACGATAACCGTCACGTCCTGATGGTTTTTCGATGCCGCACGCAGCATGCCAGGTCCGCCGATATCAATGTTTTCAATAGCCTCTTCGTACGTCACATTCTCTTTAGAAATCGTTTCTTTAAATGGATAGAGGTTGACGACAACCAGGTCAATTGGCGCAATCCCGTGTTCATTGATCTGCGCCATATGCTCTTCGTTGCCGCGAACTGCAAGAAGACCGCCGTGAATATTCGGATGAAGCGTTTTTAAGCGCCCGTCCATAATTTCCGGAAAACCTGTCACTTCAGAAATTCCGATGACATCAACACCGTTTTCTTGAAGAAGCTTTTTTGTGCCGCCGGTTGAAATAACTTCAACGCCAAGCTCTGTCAGTTCTTTTACGAAAGGAACAAGATTTGTTTTATCTGAAACACTGATTAGTGCGCGTTTAATGGTCATGCCTTTTCACCTCTGTTATTTAATCCTAATAGCTCTTTAATCACACTCGGATACCATTTGTGCTCAAGCTTGTGAATGTGATGTTCAATGGTTTCTAATGTATCATCTTCGGTAATTTCAATTGCCTTTTGAGCGATGATCGGCCCTGTATCCATTCCTTCATCGACATAATGAACCGTAATCCCGGCAACCTTCACACCCGCCCGGTATGCCTGTCCGACTGCGTCTATTCCAGGGAAAGCGGGAAGAAGGGAAGGATGGATGTTGATGATTTTCCCTCCGTATGCCTGAAGCAACGTATCACCGATCAGTCTCATATAGCCGGCAAGAACGATCAATTCTGCTTCATGAAGATGAAGCTGTTCAATAATGGCCCGTTCAAATGCGGCCTTGTTTTCATAAGACTTCGGCTCAAATGCAAAGGATGGAATCTGGAATCTTTCCGCCCGCTCGATGACTTTTGCCTGCGGCTTATCGCAAACGAGGAGCGAAACGGCTGCATCCCAGTTCTCCTCTTTCAAACGCGTGACGATGGCTTCAAAGTTTGAGCCGTTTCCGGATGCAAATACCGCAAACTTTTTCATGAAAGTGCAGCACCGCCGAATGTAACGCCTTCACCATGTTTCACTCGCCCGATCAAATAGGCTTTTTCGCCGTGGCTTT
Organism: Bacillus sp. 2CMS4F; assembly: GCF_023161785.1. Taxonomy (NCBI): domain Bacteria; kingdom Bacillati; phylum Bacillota; class Bacilli; order Caryophanales; family Bacillaceae; genus Bacillus; species Bacillus sp. 2CMS4F. The sequence continues at coordinate 54,870 of NZ_JALNTO010000019.1, read as the reverse complement.
CAAGCGTTCCGATGACTTCGGTGAGATGTTCTTCTTTTACTGCAAGAACAAATCCGATGCCCATATTAAAGACGTTAAACATGTCTTCTTCTTTCAGCTTGCCATGTTCCTGCAAGAAAGAGAAGATCGGCGGGATCGGCCAAGAGCCGTGATCGATTTCCGCACTTAAGCCTTCAGGAAGCATACGCGGAAGATTTTCGATAAATCCGCCGCCTGTTACGTGCGCCATTCCATCAATGAATCCGCTTTTCACAGCCGCAAGCACAGGCTTCACGTAAATTCTTGTCGGCTCAAGCAGTTCTTCGCCGAGCGGGCGTTCAAACGGCGCATACGTTTTGTCGAGATCAAGCTCTGCATCGTCCAGAAGCACCTTTCTCACAAGGGAAAAGCCGTTGCTGTGAAGGCCGCTGGAGCTCAGACCGATTAAAAGGTGGCCTTCCTTGATGTTTTCGCCGGTCACGATTTCATCCTTTTCCGCCACACCAACCGAGAAACCTGCAATATCGTATTCATCAGCTGTATATAATCCAGGCATTTCAGCGGTTTCTCCGCCGACCAAGGCTGAACCTGATTGCTCACAGCCATCCGCAACACCTTGTACGATCTGCTCGATTTTCACAGGGTCCGCTTTGCCGACCGCTAAATAGTCGAGAAAAAAGAGCGGCTCCGCACCTTGCGCAAGCACGTCATTGACACACATTGCAACAGCGTCTACACCAATCGTGTCATGTTTATCCATGGAAAAAGCCAGCTTTAATTTTGTGCCGACACCGTCTGTTCCCGAAATTAAAACAGGTTTCTGATAAGAAAGCTCCGACAGATCAAACATGCCGCCAAAGCCGCCAAGGCTGCCCATAACGCCAAGCCTTTTCGTGCGCTCCACATGTTTTTTCATCCGTTTTACAGCTTCATATCCGGCTTCGATGTCAACTCCTGCTTTTTTATATGCTTCAGACATCCTATTCACTCCTTTAAGGCGCTTTTCAAAATATCTCTCCGAACAAGGGCAGAAAGAGAAAGGCAGCCAAACTGCGCTGCCTTTATGTCATTTTCAAGTTTTATTTGGTTAACACCGCTTCTTTTACATGAGGAAGCACAGTGTCCTGATAAATTTCAGTCGGATATTTCCCTGTAAAGCAAGCAAGACATTGCCCGCAATTCGAGTCTTCGTATTTTCTGCCGATTCCTTTCAGCAGCCCTTCGACACTCAAAAATGAGAGAGTGTCGGCTCCGATTTCCTGACGGATTTCTTCAACCGAGTGGGAAGACGCGATCAGCTCTTCATGTGTGGACGTATCAATGCCGTAAAAGCACGGATGAGCGATCGGCGGCGAACTGATTTTCACATGCACTTCTGTCGCACCCGCTTCTCTGAGCATCGTTACGATCCGACGGCTTGTTGTTCCGCGCACGATGGAGTCATCCACCATAACGACGCGTTTCCCTTCTACAACACCGCGCACCGCAGAAAGCTTCATTCTGACGCCCTGCTCACGAAGAGCCTGAGACGGCTGAATAAACGTTCTGCCCACATAACGGTTTTTGATTAACCCAAGCTCGTACGGGATGCCTGTTGCTTCCGCGTAGCCGATCGCCGCTGAAATACTGGAATCCGGAACGCCTGTCACGACATCAGCTTCAACCGCTGATTCCTGAGCGAGCATTTTTCCAAGGCTTTTACGTGCACTGTGCACGTTAATGCCGTCAATATTGCTGTCAGGTCTTGAGAAATAAATGTACTCCATGCTGCAAATGGAACGGTTGATATTCATGGAGAAGCGCTCTGATTTCATGCCATCATCATTGATAATCAGCATTTCTCCCGGCTCCACCTCACGAAGGTACGTCGCACCGACGACATCAAATGCGCATGTTTCTGAAGCGACGACATAAGCGTCTCCCATCATGCCGATTGACAGCGGTCTAAGCCCGTTCGGGTCAAGCGCGACGATCATTTCTGTTTCAGTCATGATCAGGAACGCGTAGGCGCCTTTCAGCATAGAAAGCGAGTTTTTAATCTGATCCTTCAGCGTGAAGTGGCCGCTTCTTTTGATCAGGTGAGCCAAAACCTCTGTATCCGAAGAAGTCTGGAAGATGCTCCCTTGATTTTCAAGCTGCTGCTTCAGCTGAGTGGCATTCACCAAGTTTCCGTTATGGGCAAGCGCCAGGCTGCCGTTGTTTTGAGAGCGGAAGAGGAGCGGCTGAACATTTTCATATCCGCCGCCGCCAGCCGTTGCGTACCGAACGTGCCCGATTGCGCCTTTCCCCTTTACTTTGCTGAGCTCACCGTTTTGAAATACTTCAGTGATCAGCCCTTGGCCTTTATGTGCCGTCAGCTTTTCACCGTCAGTCGCCACAATGCCCGCGCCCTCCTGTCCTCTGTGCTGGAGGCTGTGAAGGCCGTAATACGTGATTTGCGGGGCTTCTTCATGCCCCCAAATCCCAAAAACGCCGCATTCTTCATTTAAGCCTTTGATTTCAGCAAGCATGGGATAGCTCCTTTCCACGCGCGTTCAAGCTCTTTTGTCTGCGCGTGAATCAATTGTTGTCCGTCTTGGTTTTGAATCGCCAGAAGTCCGTCAGCTGTTACCTCACCGATATGAACCGCATCTTGTACAGCTGCTTCAAACGCTGCTTGATGTTCTTTTTTCACAGAAACGACGAAGCGGGATTGAGATTCAGAGAATAATAACGCTGCTTCCCCTTCAACAGTCACGTTAGCGCCAAGGTTTTCCGTCGTCATGACACTTTCAGCAATCGCTACACCTAAGCCGCCTTCAGATACATCGTGCGCTGATTGAACAAAGCCTTGTTTAATCGCGTCAAGCAGTGCCTTTTGGCGTGCCTGTTCTACATCCAGATCGATTTGCGGCGCTTTGCCGTAAATGCGGCCTTCTGTCATTTTTTGCAGCTCGCTTCCGGCAAACTCAGGATTTGTTTCGCCGATGACGTACACGAGGTCGCCCGCTTGTTTGAAATACTGCGTTGTGATGTGTGCTGTATCTTCAATTAAACCGACCATGCCGATCACAGGTGTCGGGTAGATCGCCGTGCCGTTTGATTCGTTGTAAAGCGATACGTTTCCGCCGATCACAGGTGTGCTGAGAACGTTGCACGCCTCACTGATGCCGTCAGCCGCTTTTTCAATCTGCCAGAAGATTTCCGGTTTCTCCGGGTTTCCAAAGTTCAGGTTATCTGTAACCGCAAGCGGTTCTGCACCTGAGCAAACGATGTTGCGCGCCGCTTCAGCGACAGCGATTTTTCCGCCGACCTCTGGATCAAGGTAGAGATAACGGGCGTTACAGTCAGTTGTCATCGCCAGCGCCTTTTTCGTTCCGCGGATTCTGAGAACACCCGCATCAGACCCAGGAGCGACAACTGTATTCGTCCGCACCATGTAGTCATACTGGTCGTAAACCCACTCTTTGCTTGCGATCGTCGGCTGCTGCAGGAGCGCCTTCAGTGTTTCATTCGCATCGTCAATTTGAGGAGCCGGGACATCCGTCTCTAAAAATTCACGGTAGTAAGCAGGCTCTTGAGAAGGCTTGTGGTAAACCGGCGCCTCTTCTGCCAAGGCATCAACAGGGAGCTCGCATACAACCTCACCTTTATGTGTCAGGCGCAGCAGTTTATCATCTGTTACACGTCCGACAGAAACCGCTTCAAGATCATACTTGTCAAAAATATCGATGATTTCCTGCTCACGTCCGCGCTCGATAACAAGCAGCATCCGTTCCTGTGATTCAGAAAGCATCATTTCATAAGCAGTCATGCCTGTTTCACGCTGCGGAATCAAGTCAAGATTCATTTCAATGCCTGAACCCGCTTTACTTGCCATTTCCGCGCTTGAGCTGGTCAGACCGGCAGCTCCCATGTCCTGAATGCCCACTAGGGCGTCACATTGAATGACTTCCAGACATGCTTCAAGCAAAAGCTTCTCCATAAACGGATCGCCGACTTGAACCGCGGAACGCTTTTCTTCAGAAGCATCAGACATTTCTTCAGACGCAAACGTAGCGCCGTGAATTCCATCACGCCCTGTTTTAGCGCCGACGTACATGACCGTGTTGCCGACACCCTTTGCCTGGCCTTTTTTGATGTCTTCATGATTGATTAATCCGACGCACATTGCGTTGACAAGCGGATTTCCTTCATAGCTGCTGTCAAATTGCACTTCGCCGCCGACTGTCGGGATTCCGATGCAGTTCCCGTATCCGGCGATACCCGCTACTACTTCTTCAAACAAGTACTTCACGCGCGGTGAAGTCAGTTCACCAAATCGAAGAGAGTTTAATACAGCGATAGGACGCGCACCCATTGAAAAGACATCACGGATTATGCCGCCTACGCCAGTCGCAGCGCCTTGGTACGGTTCGATGGCTGATGGATGGTTATGCGATTCAATTTTGAACACAACCGCTTGGTTGTCACCGATATCAACGATTCCGGCACCTTCCCCCGGACCTTGCAGCACGCGTTCGCCGCTCGTCGGGAATTTACGCAAAATCGGCTTTGAGTTCTTGTAGCTGCAATGCTCTGACCACATGACAGAAAAAATTCCGATTTCTGTGTAGTTCGGCAATCTGCCAAGAATGGATTCAATCAATGCAAACTCATCATCACTGACACCCATTTGCTGATAGATTTTCTCTTCTTTAATTTGTTCTTTACTTGGTTCAAGCAGTAGTGACATGAGTTTCCCTCCAATTTTTCACGATAGACTGAAACAATTTAAGACCGTCGGCGCTTCCAAGCAGTTCATCGACCGCGCGCTCCGGATGAGGCATCATGCCTAATACATTTCCTTTTTCATTTACAACACCGGCAATATCGCTGACACTTCCGTTAATATCTGAACCGTATGTGAAAGCAATTTGATTGTTTTCTTTTAATGAAGCAAGCGTTTCGTCATCACAGTAGAAATTCCCTTCACCGTGGGCAACCGGAATCTTAATCGCTTGGCCCTTTTCATAGGAAGAGGTGAATAATGTTTCGTCGTTCTGGACGATTAATTCAACCGGACGGCAAATGAACTTCAAATCTTTGTTGCGTCTCATTACACCTGGCAAAAGGCCAAGCTCCTGTAAAATCTGAAATCCGTTGCAGACGCCGAGGACAGGTTTTCCTTCAGCCGCTGCCTGTTTTACAGCTGGCATAATATTCGCAAAACGGGCGATGGCGCCGCATCTCAAGTAATCTCCGTAAGAAAAACCTCCCGGAATTAACACCCCGTCAAAGCCGTCAAGGCTTGTTTCCTCGTGCCAGACGTATTCCACATCATGACCGAGTTCATCCTTTACAGCGTGAAACATATCGATATCACAGTTAGAGCCAGGTAACACAATCACCGCAAATTTCACTGTGCGACTACCTCCTCAACCTCGTATCTGTAATCTTCAATCACTGTATTCGCAAGAAGTTTTTCGCACATTTCTTTGACTAGCACGTCAAGATCACGGTCAGACTTTTCGATTGTTAGCTCCATGTATTTCCCGATGCGCACGTCTGCGACTTCCTTGTAAGACATACTGTGCAAGGCATGCTGGACAGCGCTCCCTTGTGGATCCAATACACTTTCTTTTAAGCTGACATAAACTTTTACTTTATACATGATGAATGCCTCCCAGTCTTTTGAAAATCTCTTCGTATGCGTCGGTTAAGCTTCCCAGATTGCGTCTGAATAGATCTTTGTCCAGCTTTTCGTTCGTGTCTTTATCCCACAAGCGGCATGTGTCAGGTGAAATTTCATCCGCCAAAAGCACTTTCCCGTCTGCATCTAAACCGAATTCAAGCTTGAAATCTATTAATCTGACGTGACAATCGTCAAAAATGCTTTGAAGCTCTTCATTTACTGTTTTTGTAATGGACTTAATGGTTTCTACCTGTTCAGGAGTCGCCGCTTTTAAGAGCCAAATATGATCTTCTGTGATGAGCGGATCACCCAGCGCGTCATCCTTGTAGTAAAACTCGATAATCGGCTGTTCAAGCTTCGTGCCTTCTGGAATGCCGAGACGTTTGGACATGCTTCCTGCCACAACATTTCTGACAACGACTTCCAGCGGCACAATCGTTACCTTTTTAATGAGCTGCTCTGTTTCCGAAATGCGCTCGATAAAGTGGTTGTTAACCCCTTTTTCGTGAAGGTGTTTGAAAATCAGGCTTGAGATCTCATTGTTTAAGCGCCCTTTGCCGCTGATTTCCGCCTTTTTTTCTCCGTTAAAGGCAGTTGCAGAATCTTTATACACCACATACAGCGTGTTTTCGTCATCGGTTTTGTAAATCTTTTTCGCTTTTCCTTCATATAAAAGTTCATTCTTCGCAATATTCACGGAAGGCCTCCTAACCCGAATGTTTGGAATTTTCAAACTAAGGCGGCACGGAAGAAGCCGCCTAAAAGCTTCTTCTATGCTAAACCTAAACGTTCAAAGATCAGATCCACATTTTTCAGATGGTAGTTGTAATCAAAGCAGTCAGCAATTTTTTCCGGAGAAAGGCGGGAAGTGATTTTCTCTTCCGCTTCCACAAGCTCACGGAACGGTACTTGCTTTTCCCAGGCCTCCATTGCTTTCGGCTGCACTGTGTCATAAGCTTCTTCACGAGTCAGGCCCGTGTCAATCAATGCCAGCAGCACGCGCTGTGAGTAGATCAGCCCCAATGTGCGGTCCATGTTGCGCTTCATGTTTTTCGGGAAGACCGTTAAGTTCTTCACGATGTTGGAGAAGCGGTTCAGCATGTAATTCAGCGCGATTGTCGCATCCGGAAGAATAATCCGTTCCGCTGAAGAATGAGAAATATCGCGCTCATGCCATAACGGAACATTTTCGTAAGCTGTCATCATGTAGCCGCGAATGACACGCGCTATACCTGTCATGTTTTCAGAACCGATCGGATTCCGTTTATGCGGCATAGCTGATGAACCTTTTTGCCCTTTCGCAAAAAATTCCTCGACCTCGCGTGTTTCACTCTTTTGCAGTCCGCGAATTTCAACCGCGAATTTCTCAATGCTTGTCGCAATCAAAGCAAGTGTCGCCATATAATCAGCATGGCGGTCGCGCTGAAGCGTTTGTGTTGAAATCGGTGCGGCTTTCAGGCCGAGTTTCTCACAAACATACTGCTCTACAAACGGATCAATGTTCGCATATGTGCCGACAGCACCGGAAATCTTACCAACCTCGATGCCTTCCTTCGCTTGTTTAAAGCGTTCCAGATTGCGTTTCATTTCTTCGTGCCAAAGCGCCAGTTTTAAACCAAATGTTGTAGGCTCTGCGTGTACGCCGTGTGTACGGCCCATCATGACTGTGTATTTATGTTCTTTCGCTTTTTCTTTTATAATGTCAACAAATCTCTCAAGGTCCTTGAGCAGAATGTCATTTGCCTGTTTTAATAAGTAAGAAAGAGCGGTATCTACGACGTCAGTTGACGTTAAGCCGTAGTGCACCCATTTTCTTTCCTCGCCCAGTGATTCGGATACAGCGCGCGTAAAAGCAACTACGTCATGGCGCGTGTCCTGTTCGATTTCTAATATGCGGTTGATGTCAAATGACGCGTTTTCGCGCATCAGCTTTACGTCTTCTTTTGGAAGAACGCCAAGCTCCGCCCACGCTTCACAGGCAAGAATTTCAACCTCTAACCATGCTTGAAATCTGTTTTCATCCGTCCAAATCGCGGACATTTCAGGTCTTGAATAACGTTCGATCATTCTGCTTGTCCTCCGTCTCTATTTCTCCATTTATTTGTAATCTCCTGAATCCATTCGTCTTCAGGCTGCTTCATAAAAGTAATATGCCCCATTTTGCGGCCTTTTTTGATTTCATGTTTTCCGTATACATAAAGCTTTGCTTCTTTTAAAAGCTCTGGCTCTTCCTCTGGGATCTTCACTTCATCGCCGAGAAGATTCACCATCATGCCAGGCTTCAGCAGCTCCGTTTTTCCAAGCGGAAGGCCGCAGACCGCTCTGATATGCTGTTCAAACTGGCTTGTTTCGCAAAGATCCAGCGTGTAATGTCCTGAATTGTGCGGTCTTGGCGCCAGTTCATTTACCAAAAGCTCATCGCCCTCTGTCAGGAACATTTCAACAGCAAGCGGTCCGACAAGGTTCAGCTCATCTGCGAGCTTAACGGCCAGCTCAGCAGCCTTTTCCTGAATCCTTTCTTCAACCCGTGCAGGCACGATGCTTTGGAACAGAATATTATTGTGGTGAATGTTTTCTGCGGCCGGGAACGTCGAAATCTCTCCGTTTACCGATCTGACAACAATCACGGACAGTTCCATTTTAAAAGAAACCCAGCTTTCGAGAATGCAGGTTCCGTGCTCTAAAAGAGCCGAAGCCTCTTCTATTTGTGACGCTTCCTTGATGACAAATTGGCCTTTGCCGTCATATCCGCCGCGGCATGTTTTCAGCACTGCGGGAAGCCCCAGCGACTGAACCGCCTCTTTCAGCTCACCCTTTGTTTTGACGATGCGGTAAGGTGCAACTTCACAGCCCGCGGATTGAATCGCTTTTTTCTCTGTTTCACGGTTTTGGGTAATGAGCAGCAGCTCACTTCCTTGCGGGAGATACGCATGACCTTTCAGCCAATGCAGCGCATCATAATCGATGTTTTCAAACTCATACGTGATAATATCGCTGATCTCAGCCAATTTCCGAATCGCTTCGCGGTCGTTGTATGAAGCGGTGATTTCAATATCCGCGACCTGCCCGCACGGCGAGTCTTTTACCGGATCGACGACCGCGACTTTATACCCCATTTGTTTTGCGGAGACAGCCATCATTTTTCCAAGCTGTCCGCCGCCGATAATGCCGATGACGGCTCCCGGATAGATGATTTGATTAGACAAGCTGATCACTGCTTTCTAACACTGTTTGTTTTGTATTTTCTCTTCTTTCATCTAACTTTCTGGCCAGATCCTCGTCAAAAGCTGACAAAATTTGCGCCGCTAACAGACCTGCGTTCACAGCGCCCGCTTTTCCGATGGCTGTTGTGGCAACTGGCACGCCTCCAGGCATTTGCACGATGGAAAGAAGTGAATCGAGTCCGTTCAGCGCCTTGGATTGAACCGGAACGCCGATGACCGGCAGCGTCGTTTTAGCAGCTGTCATCCCCGGCAGGTGCGCCGCTCCTCCCGCACCCGCGATAATGACCTTGATGCCTCTTTCTCTGGCTGTTTCAGCGTACTCAAACATGAAATCAGGCGTCCGGTGAGCGGAAACCACCTTCTTTTCGTACGGCACTTCAAGTTCTTCAAGTATGTCGCATGCGTTTTTCATTGTCTCCCAATCGGAAGTGCTTCCCATGATGATTCCTACTAGCGGCTGCATTCTGTTCCCACCTTCTAATGCTTTAGTTTTCAGAAAATAAAAAATACCCGGCTTTGTATTGACTTATGAGGAAGCAATACAAACCGGGCATGGTGCATGTATCGGCAGTCGTTCGCTTCTGCGATATATCCATGTCAGTTTTATCGATCACTTTCCTGCATAGTCCGGCAATTTACGGTTGCCGGGTAGAAACTTATGGGCCATATTCCCAAGATTATATGAGGTCGTGTTTTGATTTCATGTTTATCTTAACAACGGACTTGGATAATGTCAACGATATTATCGAACGATACAAAAATTCATTCTTCTAATGTTCGTGTTTTAGATCAATTTCCCTTCAAATACGATTTTTTTTCCGCACGGAACGATCTGAATTGACCCATTTTCCATCTTTTCCTTAAAAATCGGCTCTTCCATTCGACGTACAGGCATATATCCTTCTTCTTTCATTTGCTGAAGCACTGCTTCTATCGTTTGCTGTTCTGTCACTTCAAACTTTTTCTTCTTCGGCTTTGCCATTATTCTTTAATTCTCCTCTTCTTCACCGCTTTGACCCAGAAGCCGCCGTGGATCGTTTTTGGTTCATACGCAATAATAAAAGCTTTCGAATCAAGCGTTTTAATCGTATCATACAGCTGCAGCTCATATCTTCTCGGCGTCAAAATCTGCAGGGCCGTGCGGTCGCCTTCAAGCCCGCCGGCCACCCAATTCGTTACGCCGTAGCCTTTTTCACGAAGCTGCCTTGGAAGATCGAGGTCAAGCTCTTTTGTAATCACATTGACCATAATATAGCCAAGCGCCAGTTTTTCTTCGATTTTCATGCCGACAATAACGCCCAAACCATAGCCGAGTGCGTACGCAATCACGTTTTGAATCTGGTCTAAGTTATCAAGCACAAGGCTCAGCCCTGTCACATAAACCAGAATTTCAATGGTGCTGATTCCGGCCGCTAAATACCGCTGGCCTTTCAGTGTTAAAATCATTCTTATCGTAAAAAATGATACATAAACAACATTGATAATCAGAATAATGAGAACCATTGCTAATCCGTTTGATAATAAGGTTTGCATCATTTTATAAAACCTCCTTACTCATTCAACTTACGTAAAGCATTCATATTCTACTAGAGAAATGAACCCTTTACAATCAGCTATGGCCGTCATCGCAGGCAAAATTTTTCGACACACTCTCTTCATCACTCAGCAATAGTTTACCCTCTTTCTGTCCTTTTCAAAATCCAAACAAAAAAGCCCGCTTTTCAGCAGACTCATTTTTCTTTATCTATTGTCACATCTCTTTTTTCATTTTCCGAAGGGAATCATATTCTTTCTCAAGTTCACTCAGCGTATAATCAGCGAGCTGTTCCCCTCTTCCGCGATAAAATTCTGAGAGCATTAATTTGGTTTTTAAAAATTCCTTCTTTTGATAAATCGCCTGACGAAGTAAATGGGCCATGTCCATCATCCTCCACCGCATTTTCCTCATCATACACGGATTAATCCTACAATTCAACTGTGTTTTTTAGATATATTTGTAAAAACTGTGACATCAAAAAAACCGGCCTTTTCAGCCGGTTTTTTTACATTAAAGCGGGATAAGCGATGCCGTAAAATATTCAGAAATAAACGGCCAAGTCACTGCCGCAAACAGCAGCGCAACGGCTAAAACAGCAAACACACAATAGATATAGTCAATCGGTGCCTCGCTTGCCGCCTGATACAGACGCTGTACATACAACGCCATCATAAAGAAGATCGAAAACAGGATTAACACTGTGAAAAGGACAGTCAGCATCGGTACATTCACGATCGCAAATATCATCCAAATGATTGAAACGGCGATCACCGGAACAAGCAATGAGCCAAAACCAGCTGCAGCTTCCTTGAACGATACCTTTTGCTTCATCATATACCGAGACACGGCCCATATCGAGAAGACCATAACAGCAAAAAAGACGAGCATATACACAAGAACAACAAAAAATCCGTCATAAAACGCGTGATGGCGCTCTCCAAAACCAAGCGGCCTGTTCCAGCTCGCCTTTAACTGAAACCAGTTTCCGATTGAAAAAACGATACTGAATATGAGCATTGAAATAAGACCATATTTATAATGAGAGAAACCATCTGCCACAACCGTTTTCGCCGGAGATTTCAATATTGAAAAAGCAAAGCCGCAATATCTGTTAATGGCTGCCCAAACAGAGGCTAACTTTTCTTTCGCAGACGATTCTACGCGTTCCTTATGTTGTTTCTGCTTTTGTTTCTGCTTCTGCTTGCTTTGGCGGCTGGCCTTTCTGGACATCCGCGAAAGCGGCTCTTCATCTATTCCTTCATTCTGGTTAACTTCTTCTTCAAACGTTTCTTTTCTTTCTTCCGTCATGTTAGCAACTCCTATCAAAAATATACGGCGGAATACCATTCAGTAAGAAAATAAAACACTTATATAAGGTACCGAAGCCTTCCTGAACAGTCAAGTCATTTCCATTTAAGTAAACAATGGCGGCACATCTACATGACGGTATATGATATGAAATGGTTTTGCCTTTCGCAACAAAATAAAAAACCAGCCGCAACATCGCAGCTGGTTTTCATTCATTATTTCAAGAAAATAAAGTAAAGAATAAATACAACAAACAGTCCGTACATGATCGGATGAACCTCTTTGGCTTTACCTTTGCACACCATTGTAATCGGGTAGAAAATAAATCCGATCGCAATCCCAGTCGCAATGCTGTACGTTAGCGGCATCATGATCATTGTAAGGAAAGCGGGAACCGCCACTTCGAACTTATCCCAAGCGATTTTTCCAAGCGGCGCTACCATTAGTGCACCGACAATGATCAGTGCCGGAGCTGTTACATTTGACGTAACGACTGATAGAAGCGGCGAGAAAAACATAGCGAGTAAAAAGAGAAACCCAGTCACAATTGCCGCAAATCCGGAACGAGCGCCCGCAGCAACACCCGAGCTTGATTCCACATAAGACGTTGTCGTAGACGTCCCAAGCACGGAGCCGATAACGATGGAAGTTGAGTCAGCTAAAAGCGCACGGCCCGCACGCGGCAATTTGTTTTCCTTCATTAAACCAGCCTGTGTTGCCACAGCAACCAGTGTACCAGCCGTATCAAAAAATCCGACAAACAAGAATGTTAAAATGACGATCAGCATTTGCACAGAGAAAATATCCGGCAAGTGAATCCAAGCTTGTCCAAAGGTCGGTTCAAGGCTCGGCACACTTCCGACGATTTGAGACGGAACCGGAACCAAACCGAAAATCATCCCGGCAATCGCCGTTAACAGCATCCCGATAAACACGCCAGCGTTCACGCGAAGCACCATCAAAATAACCGTTACGATGACACCGAAAATCGTTAACAGCACAGGACCGCTGTGAATGTTTCCGATTGTGACAAGGGTTGAAGGATTCGATGCAATAATTCCTGAGCCCTGCAAGCCGACAAATGTAATAAATAGACCAATCCCCGCTCCGACTGCCAATTTCAGCTCAGGCGGAATGGCATTAATGATTTTTTCACGAAAACCTGTTAAAGAAAGAGCAACAAAGATAAGTCCTGAAATGAAAACACCAGACAAAGCGGCCTGCCAGGAAATCCCCATACCGAGAACAACAGAAAACGCAAAAAACGCGTTCAGCCCCATACCGGGCGCAATGGCAATCGGATATCTCGCAATCAATCCCATTAAGATACAGCCTGCTGCAGACGCCAAAGCTGTCGCCGTAAAGACCGCGCCTTGATCTATTCTCAATGCTTCCGGAAAATCTTTCACACTTTCCAAAGCAAGCGTAATCGGATTGACGAACAGGATATACGCCATGGATAAAAAGGTCGTTAATCCGCCGATGATTTCGTTGCGATAGCTGGTGCCCAGCTCATCAAACTGAAAAAACTTTTTCAAGCTATATGACTCCCTTCACTCTTTGCTATTTATCCTGCCCTGAAATCGCCAAATAAAAAACGCCCCAATACATTTTGGGACGCTTGACTACAGACGGATTTCAGTTTGAATAAATAAACCTGTTTTATTTATATCAAACGAAAGAAATGTTTACGTAGTCAAGCCATTTACGGTAGCTTGGTAGAAACTTGCGGGCCATATCCCCGCGATTATACGAATTCACCTTATTTGATTTCTGAGTCTATTGTACCAACTTCAATTTGAAATGACAATATAAATAACGAACATTACTTATTAAAAAAATTGGTTTATTCGTCTATTGACTAATGGGCGACAAAGATAAAAACCGTATGCATGACTGCATACGGCTTTTCAACTTTTAATTATTTTTTTCGGCAGGCTGACTCACCTGATGCACGGGTACAGTAAATGAGAATGGCTTTAGTTGAATCAAGTGATTTAAAACGCCGTTATCAATATACAGACCGTACTCACTAAGCTCAAAATGCTTTAAAGACAGCTTATCATTATAATCATCATCCAGATCAAAAGTAGATACCATTTCGGCTGTGTTCATATTTTTCACTTTAGCTATATTTGCTTTCAAATAATAACCTTCTTCATAATCACCCACTGGATCAGGCCAAGATTGCATTTTTTTCATATCACCAAGGCCAATCGTTTCACCTATATTCACTAAATCATTTTCATTCATGCTTGATGTATCAATTCCAGTGAAGCGGTAATGAACCAATACTTTCCTCCCTTCTTGTTTAATGTTCTCGATTTCAATCCCTATGTTTTGATGGTTTGTTTCTGAAACATGAAATGGCATCTCTGCATTTAGCGGGACGATTTTACTGACCTCTGCCTCAGATTTAATGTTTGCTATTAATGTTAGCTTTTTCGCTTTTGGATTGATTGGTGATTCTAACAGTGTTTGTCCTTTTGCTCTTACCGTTCTCTCGTTTACTTTTTTGCGGTCTCCAAGTTCGATGTTTGACGATGTCATCTCATATGTGTTTCCTAAATCATCTTTGACTTCGTTAATTTCAACCGTATCATGCTTTGCTATGCCTTGATAATCTATTGTAAATTGAAGGACAGAACCGAGCTTTCCGTTCTCTACTTGAATATTGGAAAATTGATAACGATTGTGATGCACTGATACTACTTTTGAGCTTTCTAAATAACTCGCATTCTTTTTGGTAATAGGCAGTTTGAAACTCCAATTCCCCTGTATTTCATTGATATGAGTAATCACAAAAGGCGTGGTATCCCCATTTTTTATTTCGGCTCCTTTTGTATAAAGCCTTAATTGACCAGCGTATTGTTTGTTATTTAATTTTTTGAGCATTAAGGAATCAAGATCGATTGAAAAATGATCGTTAAAACTCGCTTTGCTCACATTATAGCTGAGCTCTTTTTCATCAGACTGGAGGTTATCAACAGCAAAGTTATAGACAAGCTGTCCGGCATCGTAGTATGAACTGTTCACAGATATAGTAATGCCTCGCGACTCCGCTTTTTCATTCAGATTTGTAACCAAATTGCTTTTAAACAATGATAGGCCAACTTTATCTTGAAACTCCTTATAAATTTGGCCGACAATGGGTATGCTTCCCATCGCTTTGTTAACAGATGGCAGAAAAAGACCGGACGTTAAATACAGTATACCTACCACAGCAGCAACAGCCATTCCATTTGTAATGGTTCGTCCCCATTTAAAACGGCGCTTTGTGTTACTTTCATTTTCAGCACGAACGACAGCTTGATGTATTGCTTTTTTGAGTGCTCTCTTTGGCACTTCTATGTCATCATACAACTGCTTTACTTGGTGTTTTTCCATATTTTTTTATCCTCCTTTTCCAGCTCCTGTTTTAGTGATTTTCTTGCTCTATGTAAATGTGTTTTTATCGTGCCTTCTGCCATTCCTGTTTGTTCAGCTATCATTGAAATCGAATAATCTTGAAAATAATAGAGCTGAATCGTGAGCTGAACATGTTCATCAAGTGAATCAATCGCATTTCGCAAATCCATGTATTCCTCAATATTGGCTTGATCGGTTCCAGTATCATGATGCTGCTCAAACGGAACCAAATCGCCTTTCTTTTTATTCATGGCAAAAATGGAATTGATCAATATTCGGGTTAGCCATGTTAAAAAATACTTTGGCTCTTTTAGTTTTTCTATATTCATAAAAGCTTTATAAGCCGTTTCCTGTACAGCATCAAGTGCATCTTCTTTATTTCTTAAATAGAGATAGGCTGTTTTATATAGAGTCTCCTGATGTGCCAGCATAAGCTTTTCAAAGGCTCGAGTATTTCCTTTTCTCGCCTTTGTAATCAATCTTTCTTCCTTCACCTTATCCACCTCCTATGTTGTTAGATATAAGAACTGCCAAAACGGTTTCAAAAAGTTAACAAAAAAAACGCCCCTTTTATAAAGGGACGTTTTTCTTAGGTATTTACTTATTCCCACTCAATCGTCGCAGGCGGCTTACTTGTAATATCGTACACCACGCGGTTGATATGCTTTACTTCATTTACGATACGTGTAGAAATGACTTCAAGCACATCCCAAGGGATACGCGCCCAGTCAGAAGTCATGCCGTCAATCGATGTAACGGCGCGAATTCCGATTGTGTAATCATACGTTCTCGCGTCACCCATAACACCAACGCTGCGGATGTCCGGAAGAACAGTGAAGTATTGCCAGATATCACGCTCTAAACCATGATTAGCAACTTCTTCACGCAAAATCGCATCTGATTCACGAACGATTTCCAGTTTTTCTTCTGTTACTTCGCCAAGAACGCGGATGCCGAGTCCCGGTCCTGGGAACGGCTGGCGCCACACGATTTCATCCGGAATGCCGAGCTCTGTGCCAAGCGCGCGCACTTCGTCTTTGAAGAGCGTGTTTAACGGCTCGATCAGCTCAAACTGCATGTCTTCAGGAAGCCCGCCGACATTGTGGTGAGATTTGATCGTTTGCGCCGTTGCTGTACCGCTCTCGATGATATCTGTGTAAAGCGTACCTTGTGCAAGGTAGTCGATGCCTTTGAGCTTGTCCGCTTCATCATCGAATACGTAAATGAATTCATTACCGATGATTTTACGCTTTTGCTCAGGATCAGAAACACCTTTTAGCTTATTTAAGAATCTGTCTTTTGCGTCTACTTTAATCACGTTCATGTTAAAGCCTTCGCTGAATGTTTTCATAACGCCTTCAGCCTCGCCTTTACGGAGCAGGCCATGGTCTACAAAGATACAAGTCAGCTGGTCGCCGATCGCTTTATGAATCAAAACAGCCACAACAGAAGAATCAACGCCGCCGCTAAGCGCGCAAAGAACCTGTTTGTCTCCGACCGTTTCACGGATTTTTTGCATTTCGATATCGATAAAGTTCTCCATTGACCATTTGCCTTCGCATTCGCAAACGCCGAATACAAAGTTTTTCAGAAGGTCATTGCCGTATTCAGAATGGCGCACTTCCGGGTGGAACTGAACGCCGTACCATTTTTTATCCGCTTTGCTCATTGCTGAGTTCGGGCAGTGATGGCTTGTCGCATCAACAGTGAAACCTTCAGGCACTTCTACAACCAAGTCACCGTGGCTCATCCAAACCACTTGTTCATTCGGAAGATCTTTGAACAAATCAGGTGTTCCTTCGATGTGGATGTTCGCTTTACCGTATTCACGCTGGCTGGCAGCTTCTACTTTACCTCCAAGGTAATGAGTCATCAGCTGCATGCCGTAGCAAATTCCCAATACAGGAACATCTAATTCGAAGATTTTCTCGTCACAGCGGAAAGAGCCTTCATCATATACACTGTTCGGACCGCCGGATAAAATAATTCCTTTTGGATTCATTTCTTTAATTTCTTCAGCCGTCAATGTATGCGGATGCAGCTCACTGTATACACCAAATTCACGGATGCGGCGTGTAATCAGCTGATTGTACTGACTGCCGAAATCAAGGACAAGAATCATTTCATTCACTAACTTTGTCATGGTTGTCACCTAATCTCCTCTAAGTTTTTTGACACAGAAAAAAACGAGGACAGATATGAAACACGCTCCGCCCTCTTTGGCAAGGCCGTTTGCCGGAGTCAGGCAACTCGCTCCCAGACTCCGATAATATTCACTAATTCTAACAACACGTCGATAAGCGGTCAAGACCATCTTCTTTTAATTAAATTTTCCCATAACTCTCTGGAATCATTCCAAAGCTTTGCCGAATCGTCATTTCTGTACAGCGCCCGTTCATAGTTTGCTGTCAGCTTTAACATGTCTTCAGAATGATATGTTTCGTTGATTCGTTTTGCATACTCCCGCAGCGTTTCGCTGTCACGTTTAGGCAGGCCTCTTCTTTTCATCTGTTTCAGAAGCGCGCCGTATGCCTCAAAAAACACATGCTGATCACTGCGGTGCTTCAATTTTCTCACTGTGAAAACAGGAAGCCATAACGAACGGAAAACATAAAGCAAAACCGCTGTCAAAAGAATCGCAGCCATGGCGGCATACCAGCCTGCTCCAACGCTTGCATGCGCAGACGGCGTTTTTTTGGAAACGGCAGGCTCACGTTTTTCCTTTTGTTTTTGCTCTTTCTCCGGCTGTTTTCTCTTTTCTTTCTGTTCCTCTTTTGCTTTCTCAGGCGAGCTGCTGCTTTCGCTGCCGGAATCCTTTGTATCAGAGGAAGCAAACTCAGCCGGATTTGTGAACCCTTTTGTCGGCTCAAAAGTGACCCATCCCTGCTCTGGAAAATACACCTCTACCCAGGAATGGGCGTTGTTATTTGTCACTTCATAGATGCTGCCGTTTTTGTTCCCCGCTTCTTTATATTCACCAGACGTATATCCTTTTACCCAGCGTGCCGGAATGCCGGCCGAACGCAGGAGCACCACCATCGAGGACGAAAAGTTATCACAATAGCCCATCTTTGTTTCAAACAGAAATTGATCCACATAATCTTCATCATCTTTAGGGATCGTGACGTTTTCTGTTTCATAGGTGAACTCGTTTGATCCTAAATAGTCCTCAACAGCTTTGACCTTATCAAACATATTATCGTGATCCTGAGTCAGCTTGATCGCTAGCGTTCTCACCCGCTCAGGCAGAGTATCCGGCAGCTGCATATAGCGGTCGCTGAAGGTGTACTCCTCACTGTTTTGTCTCACTTTCACCTTTTTCAGCTCATCCTGTTTATAGACCGGGGAGTTGTACGTCACTGTATAACTGCCCATATTCCGAATATCACCGGTCTGCTCACTGATCGGAGAAATTTGTTCAGTGTTCCCGTTCATTTCAAGCGAGACAGCCTGCTTAGGCTTAATATTTTGCGCACCAATCGGATACATTACATGGTTATATCCGTAACGCTCATCGACCTTCACGCGTACAGTGTTCCGCTCTGTGGAAACCTTATGATCAAACCACAAATTTTCAACGTTGCCTCCGCTAAGCTGATACGACATGCCCGTGTCTGTTTCAATCCAGCCTTTTCCCGTATACGTATCCTTTGTTTCCACGCGGAAATATGTGCGCTCTTTTCCCTGCCATGTGAAAACAGGGGTAGCGTCCTGCTGAAACGGACCGCCGAGCGATTCATCGTGATTCCCGTATCCGATTTTGCTTTCTCCTGCCGGCACACGATCATGATTGGTGACTTTTTTGAGAAAAGGAACGGGATCCGGCCAATTCGGATCTGATTTCGGCGCGGCAAGCCCAAATCCCACCGCGGCCAAAATCAGCACAGACAGGGGGAGAAACCATTTCAGAACAGCCGCTTTCGGTAACGATATTCGTTCCATCAGCTTAATGCGTTCCAAATACAGAAGGCCCAGCATAAAGAAGCCAATCAGCACGATACGGATAACAGCGTAAGCGGCGTCATAAGGCGTAAATGTATCAAGAATCGTAATATACGCCACTGTCATCATAAAGAAAAATAAGATCCTCCTCTGGTAAATCACCCAGTAATGAAGGAGATAGACCAGCAGCCACAGCAGCACAAAAAACAGCAGGGTCCGAAAAGAAGGAATCATATTATTCCATTGTCCAGTCTGAATAAACGTGATATTCAAATAGACATCCTGTAAAAAAGAGCTGACCCAGCTTAAGTCAAAAATAGATCCTTCGTAAAACAGAATGTGTATCGAAATGAACGTAAATAAGACACAAAAAGGAACGGTGACAAACCACCTCATCCTGAAAAAAGTCAGCAGAAACGTCAAGCCGATAAAGACAATAAAAAAGCCTGTATGCTTCGTGTCTGTAAAATGGTCCAGCGGCCTGAGCCACTCCCACAGCAATAAAAAAGCCAGAAAATAAAATAACAGCAAGCTCAAACGGCTTCCCTTCTGGTCATC
This sequence comes from Bacillus sp. 2CMS4F, assembly GCF_023161785.1. NCBI lineage: Bacteria > Bacillati > Bacillota > Bacilli > Caryophanales > Bacillaceae > Bacillus > Bacillus sp. 2CMS4F. The sequence continues at coordinate 35,261 of NZ_JALNTO010000019.1, read as the reverse complement.
AAGCGGCATGTACACCGTCACCTCTCTTTCTAAACAACACGCGAAGCTCGGCCGCCTCTCATGATTTGAACTCTGATTTGGTGTTTCAGCATGCGTTCGATCATCATATGCTCACCTTGGGAAGGATCGGCGTCTTTCTCTTTTGCCAGTATAATGGTAACCGGGCCGATCCCTGCTTCTGACATCTTCATCAAATCCTCCGTGATCTGTCCCGTGACAATCACTTTATCAGCCTGGCGAACAGACGGCTTCCCAAGCTCCTCACGTGCATAACGGCTTACGCGGTCAGCAGCATTACACTCACAAATCGCTAAGTGATGGAGCATGTGTTTAAAATGATGCTCTCCCTCCTGAATCGGAAAAATGGACCTTTCCTTTCCAACTGAAGCCAGACCTGCTCCTGCGCCATTTTTCAAAACAGAATGAAGAATCGAAGCTGTCACGGATACGACCTCTTCGAAAGCGTCAGAGCTAAAACGGTCCATCAGAAGAAACAGGTTTTTGCTTCTCGACGGTTCAAATTCTTTCGTCATCAGCTGGCTCCGTCTCGCCGAAGTCTTCCAGTCTAACGCCGCAAAACGGTCTCCCGGCTGATAGTTCCTTACACTCGCTGCGACAGAAGAATGGTGCTGATGAACAGGTGATGCCCCGCTTACGCCATCTTCCTGATATCGCTCATTCAGCTGATACTGAAGAGGCTGAAAGAACGGGTAAACAAACACCGCATCGTCTGCCCCATAAAACGACGTTTTTTCAATCAGTCCGAGGACATCCCCGGTCCGCACCCTGACGGCATGAAAATGATGCTCTCCACGCGGTACTGGCGTTATTTGATATGACATCGTGATGCTCCGTTTAAACCACGGGAACACCAGCTGTTTGGCCAAAGCTTCATCTCCGTTTAATGGCTCTAACCCTGACGGCAGACAATCTTCAATCACCATATACATCAGGGGAAACGGCAATTTTCTTTTAAGCGTAATCGAAGCTTCCAGCCTGTCTCCCGCATGCAATTGCGTTTTGACGATATGCCGCGACACCTGAAAGGAGCGGAGCGGGTACATCGCCAGCAGCCCGGCGTATACAACAAAAGGGAGACATGAATAAAACAAAAACCAGCTGACAAAGCCGCCCTGAAACATCGCATAAGAGAAAACAGCACCCGTCAATAACGTTAATACGAGCAGTTTCCACCCGTACATTAACCATTGAAATTTCTTTTTCATCAGCGGACCGACGACCTTTGAACCGGAACTTTCACGCCAGACATGATCTCCCGTATGATTGTTTCTGCCTGGATCCCTTCAAATTTTGCTTCCGGCTGCAGGAGCATCCGGTGCGGCAGCGTATAAGGGGCAAGATATTGAATATCATCCGGAATGACATAATCGCGGTCATGGAGCAGCGCAAATGCCTGAGCCGCTTTCATAAGAGCGATGGATCCGCGCGGACTGACGCCTAAGTGAACAGAGGCATGCTGTCTCGTCTTTTGCACGATTTCGACAATATATTCCTTCATGCTGTCATCGGCACGGACATCCTGCACTTCTCTCTGCAGGCGGATGAAATCTTCTTTTGAAATTACAGGCTCGAGTGTCTCAATCGGATGGCTTTTTTCCTGAAGAGATAAGACATCCAATTCCTCTTCAAAGGACGGATAGCCCATACGAAGTTTAAATAAAAAACGGTCAAGCTGGGCTTCCGGCAAAGGATATGTCCCTTCATATTCCACAGGGTTTTGCGTTGCCATAACAAAAAATGGAGCGGCAAGCGGCATTGTGTTGCCATCTACCGTGACGCTTCCCTCTTCCATCGCTTCAAGCAAAGCAGACTGTGTTTTAGGGGATGTTCGGTTGATTTCGTCAGCCAGCACGATATTCCCCATAATCGGGCCCGGCCGGTATTCGAACTCCATTGTTTTCGCATTATAAATAGAAACACCCGTTACATCGGAGGGCAGCAAATCCGGTGTGAATTGAATTCGTTTAAAATCTGCGCCGATCGATTTCGCCAGAGCGCGAACCATCATCGTTTTCCCTACACCCGGCACATCCTCAAGCAGCACATGTCCTTTGGCAAGAATAGCTGCTAAGCTGAGTTTTGCGATGTCCCGTTTTCCAACCATTACTTTATCGATATGTTCAACTGCTTTCCCCAGCAAAGGATGCAGGTCTTCTTGGTATGACATTTTCTTCCTCCTAGTCATCTACAAAAATCATCATATAGTAACCTAACTTTACCACAAAAAACGACCTGTATAAAAAAACGATTCTAGCAAATTACTGCCAATACATACAGAGCAATCAAACAAAAAAAGCCTCCCATGACAGGAAGCTCTCATTACCCAGTTATTTGTTTTGCAAAGGCTCCATATGAACATGCGAATAATCAATCGCATGCTCCTCCTTCATTCTCCGCTCAATTTCATTCGCAATATCATGGCTTTCTGTAATATTTAACTCTGATGACACTTCAACCACTACATCTACGTGCACAGAGCTGCCCAAATATCTCGCCTTGATGTCTTTTAACCGGCTGACACCGGAGATTTTTTCGATCGTCTGTTTATAATCGGACATGTCCTTTACGTCAAAGCCATCAGTCAATGAATGCGATGATTCCTTAAAAATATCCCATGCCGTTTTGCAAATGAGAAGGCCGATGACGAACGCAGTCACCGTATCAATCCATGCAAGATGGAATTGCGCGGCCAAAATACCGATAAACGTGCCGACACTGACGAATGCGTCCGATTTATTATCAGCCGCCGCCGCAAGCAGCGCTTGGCTGTTCACCTTTTTGGCAAGCCTTTTGTTGTACTGATAGACAATCAGCATCATGATTGCCCCGCCTGCAGCCGTCCAAGCTGCAATCATATCCGGTGTTTCTTCTTTCACAGAAAAAATAGATTCACCGGCGCTGAAAAGCACTTGCAGGCCGACAACCATCATAATAAAAGATGCGATAAGTGATGCGATTGTTTCCGCCCGAAAGTGGCCGTATGGATGATCTTCGTCAGGAGGCTTTTGAGAGATGCGGAGACCGATCAGCACAGCAACAGAAGCAATAATGTCTGTTGTGTTATTTAGCCCGTCTGCCGTAAGAGCTTCCGAGTGAAATACATAGCCGATGATCAGCTTAATCGCGGACAGCACAAGATACGCGGCAATACTGACCAGCGCCCCGGATTCTCCCTTTTTCAGTTCATCATATCTCTCCATAAAAAACCTCCTCTCCGCTCATGTTTTCTATCATTATGATACAAAGCTGAACCGCAGTGGGTCTATAGAAACATGATTCACTCACCACAGAAAAATAGTGACGATAGAACAATTTTTACTCTAAGCAACTTATTTTCATTTGTAAAAAGTGTTTCAAATCCAATGATACCAATACTTCTAGCCATCCAACACTTTTTCAAAAATATAACAAATCAAAAATACGGGCAATTGACGGAAAATTTTTTCTTTTATTTCGAACATATTCACTCCAAAAACAGCAAACAAAACCCTACAAATTTGAAATAAACTGTTATATTTTCTGACATAAATTTTCGACAAAATGTATATTTATGTTACAGTTTCAATTATCATAATATTCAGTAATAACTTTAATTTTCGAGGAGGTAACATATGAACCAGTCTCAATCAGGATTAAAAAAAGAATTAAAGACCCGACATATGACGATGATTTCTATCGCCGGCGTCATCGGAGCCGGATTATTTGTTGGCAGCGGTTCAGTGATTCACTCGACCGGGCCCGGTGCCATTGTCTCTTATGCATTAGCCGGATTATTGGTCATCTTTATCATGCGAATGCTTGGTGAAATGTCGGCTGTAAACCCGACAAGCGGATCATTCTCCCAATACGCTCATGACGCTATCGGACCGTGGGCAGGATTTGCAATCGGCTGGCTCTACTGGTTTTTCTGGGTTATTGTTATCGCTATTGAAGCAATCGCGGGAGCAGGCATTATCCAATACTGGTTCCACGATATTCCGCTGTGGATGACGAGCTTAATTTTGACGATTTTACTCACACTGACAAACATCTACTCTGTTAAATCATTTGGTGAGTTTGAATATTGGTTCTCCCTCATTAAAGTTGTTACAATCATCGCATTCTTAATCGTAGGTTTTGCATTTATTTTTGGCTTCGCCCCAGGCAGTGATCCAGTCGGTTTCGCAAATATTACGGGCCAAGGCGGATTTTTCCCGGAAGGCATAGGCTCTGTATTGCTCGGAATTGTTGTCGTGATCTTCTCCTTTATGGGAACGGAAATTGTGGCGATTGCTGCCGGTGAAACATCAAACCCGGTCCAATCTGTAACAAAAGCGACTCGATCCGTTGTATGGCGCATCATTGTCTTTTACGTTGGTTCAATCGCCGTTGTCGTTGCGCTTCTGCCTTGGAATTCAGCGAATATTTTAGAAAGCCCTTTCGTCGCTGTTCTCGAACATATTGGAGTGCCGGCAGCCGCGCAAATGATGAACTTTATCGTCCTCACAGCTGTACTGTCTTGCCTGAATTCAGGTTTGTACACCACATCCAGAATGCTGTATTCACTTGCAGAAAGAAACGAAGCGCCGCGCCGCTTTATGAAACTGAGCAAAAAAGGAGTTCCCGTACAAGCAATTGTCGCCGGAACATTTTTCTCTTATATCGCGGTCGTAATGAATTACTTTTCACCTGACACCGTCTTTTTATTTTTAGTCAACTCATCAGGCGCAATCGCCCTGCTCGTTTATCTTGTTATCGCTGTTTCCCAGCTGAGAATGAGAAAAAGCCTCGAAAAAACAAACCCGGAAGCATTGAAAATCAAGATGTGGTTCTTCCCGTTCTTAACCTACCTGACCATTATTGCCATCTGCGGTATTTTAGTATCCATGGCATTTATTGAATCGATGAGAGATGAACTGCTGCTGACAGGCTTTATCACAGGCATTGTATTGCTTTCTTATCTTGTGTTCAGAAAACGCAAGGTGACTGAAAAAGCAGCAGCCAAACCGGTCACTCAGCAGCAGCCCGATATCCTGCCTTAACGGCAGGATTTTTTTTGTCACCATCACGTCCTTAATGTCATTAACTATAGTACCAATTAGGGAATATTTAGATAAGGACAGATGAAAATGACACTTGAAAAATTTGCGGATGCTCTCCCAATCCCAGATACACTAAAGCCGGTACAGCAGTCAAAAGAAAGCACATACTACGAAGTAACCATGGAGGAATGCTATCATCAGCTTCACCGCGATCTCCCTCCAACCCGCTTGTGGGGCTATAACGGTTTATTCCCCGGTCCCACCATTAAGGCCAAAAGAAATGAAAACGTTTATGTGAAATGGATGAATAACCTTCCTTCAGAGCATTTTCTTCCGATTGATCACACCATTCATCACAGTGACAGCCAGCATGCAGAACCCGAGGTAAAAACCGTCGTTCATTTACACGGCGGCGTCACTCCAGATGACAGCGACGGTTATCCTGAGGCCTGGTTTTCTAAAGACTTTGAACAAACAGGCCCTTATTTTAAACGAGAGGTTTACCATTATCCGAATCAGCAGCGCGGAGCTATTTTATGGTATCACGATCATGCCATGGCGCTCACGAGGCTGAATGTGTATGCCGGGCTCGTCGGTGCTTATATCATCCATGAACCAAAGGAAAAACGCCTGAAGCTCCCATCAGGTGAATACGATGTGCCGCTTTTGATCATGGACCGTACGATTAATGATGATGGCTCTTTATTTTATCCGAGCGGACCGGAAAACCCTTCACCGTCACTGCCTAATCCGTCAATCGTTCCAGCCTTTTGCGGAGATACAATTCTCGTCAACGGGAAGGCATGGCCATACATGGAGGTCGAACCGAGAAAATACCGCTTCCGCGTCATCAATGCCTCTAATACGAGAACATATAACCTGTCACTTGATAATGGCGGAGAATTTATCCAGATCGGTTCTGATGGCGGACTTTTGCCGCGTTCCGTCAAGCTAAACTCCTTCAGTATTGCGCCGGCTGAGCGCTTTGATATTCTCATTGACTTCGCCGCGTTTGAAGGACAATCGATCATTTTAGCAAACAGCGAGGGCTGCGGCGGTGACGTTAATCCGGAAACAGACGCAAACATCATGCAATTCCGAGTCACAAAACCGTTAGCCCAAAAAGACGAGAGCAGAAAACCAAAATACCTGGCATCTTACCCTTCAGTACAGCATGAAAGAATACAAAACCTCCGAACATTGAAGCTGGCAGGCACTCAAGACCAATACGGAAGACCCGTCCTTCTTCTTAACAACAAACGCTGGCACGATCCTGTCACTGAAGCACCGAAAGCCGGTTCTACCGAAATATGGTCGATTATCAATCCGACTCGCGGAACACATCCGATCCATCTTCATTTGGTCTCCTTCCGTGTATTGGACCGGCGCCCATTTGATACAGCCCGTTTTGAAGAGCGCGGAGAACTGGCCTACACCGGACCCGCCGTTCCGCCGCCACCAAGTGAAAAAGGCTGGAAAGACACAGTTCAGTCCCACGCCGGTGAAGTCCTGAGAATCGCCGTAACATTCGGGCCGTACACTGGGCGGTACGTATGGCATTGCCACATTCTTGAGCATGAAGACTATGACATGATGAGACCGATGGATGTAATTGACCCCCATAAATAAGTCCCATAAAACTTGCCTGCTGCAGGCAGGTTTTTTTATCTATGAAACTTTTTTCTTCCATAAATCGTATAACTTAGAAACAGCGAAGAAAGGAGCGGCTTTTTATGCTGACAAACGATCTCAAAGATAAAACAAATCAATACATTTCAATTTATGACGAATTAAAATCAAAATTAAGGTGGAAAGTTGCTCATAATCAGATATTAATGCTCATCTCCTCTGCATATATTGTGAATAAAAGAGATTTTGATTTTCAGCGCTTTTATGATTTAAGCAGCTATATAAAATCAAACATCGGCAGCTTCTCAACACTCAATTCTCACCACCGCTTTACTGTCGCTTCAATTCTGGATATTCATTTTCAGCATGAGGCGAAGCAAGCGTTTCTTACTTTCATCGATGTATACAGCCAAATGGTGAAGCATGGATATAAACGGGATATTTTCACGTACCTTTCCGCTCTGATCCTGCTCACCGGCAAGACCGAAACGATAAACCAAAGAGAACAGATGAACATGGGGCTCTCTGTTTATCAGCAGATGAAGAAAAATCACTATTTCCTCACTTCAACTCAAAATGTTCCGCTTGCCGTATTGCTTGCCCAAAACGGAAATGGTTTGCGGGCGCTGAACAAGGCAGAAACATGTTATCAGCTGCTGTCCGCTAACGGCTTTAAAAAAGGCCAATACTTACAACACGTCAGCCATATTCTTGCCCTGCAAAGTGAAAAAGACCCTGAAACCCTTGTTTCCCAATGCAAACTGATCTTTCAATCCATTACTGAATCTCATAAAAAGCCAAAAGATTTTCATTATCCCGATCTCGCCCTTCTCACATTCTTGGAAGAGCCGGACATCAAAACCGTTTTAGGCATCACTCATGAGCTGAACCAAGAAAAAGCATTTAAATGGGAAAAGGATATGAACTTCAAAATTGCTGTCAGCTTATATCTCAGCGAGTATATGGAGAAAAATCTGCTGATGGAATCAGGCCTTTACACAGCTATTGAAACGGCCATCCAAGCACAGCAGGCAGCCGCAACAGCTGTGATCATCAGTTCATCAGCCATTCATTCACATGACGGAAACTAAAGGAGGAGAAAACATGCCATATATCACATTAGAAGATCAGACCCGCCTATACTACGAAACTCACGGGAGCGGGACACCGATCCTATTTATACACGGCGTGCTTATGAGCGGACAGTTTTTCCACAAACAACTTTCAGCGCTATCTGCCAATTATCAATGTATTCGTCTTGATCTTAGAGGGCACGGCGAATCCGACAAAGTTCTTCATGGACACACCATTTCCCAATACGCCCGTGATATCAAGGAATTTATGTGTGCGATGGAGCTTGAGCCTGCCGTCCTTGTTGGCTGGTCAATGGGCGCTTTCGTGGTATGGGATTATATCAATCAATTTGGGAATGATAACATACGAGCCGCTGTTATCGTCGATCAATCGGCTTCCGACTACCAATGGGACGGCTGGGGACACGGCCCGTTTGACTTTGACGGCTTGAAAACAGCGATGCACGCTATTCAAACTGAGCCGCTTCCATTCTACAAAAGCTTCATCAATAATATGTTCGCAGAGCCGCCAGCATCAACAGAAACAGAATGGATGCTTGCCGAAATTCTGAAACAGCCGGCAGCCATTTCAAGTACGATTTTATTTAATCAAACGGCAGCTGATTATCGCGAAACCATTCAAAACATTCATGTGCCGACATTGTTATGCTTCGGAGAAGACCGCAAATTTTTCTCAATAGAAGCCGGAGAACACCTGCGTGAACATATACCAAATGCAAAGCTCGTTACATTTTCTAAGAGCAGCCATTGTCCGTTTTTAGAAGAACCGGATGCTTTCAACAGCACGCTCCTGTCCTTTTTAGATGAGCAGATTGGAAAGTCATAAAGAAAAAGGAATTAGGAGATTAGGGCAAAGTATGAGACAATAAGAAATGTGCAGTAAAATACATGAGGGAAGAAGTGACTTTATGTCTTACTATAACAAACGAAATCAAGAACCGCTGCCAAAGGAAGATGTGAGTACTTGGGAATGCACAAAAGAAGACTGCAACGGCTGGACCAGAAAAAACTTCGCCAGCAGTGACACGCCATTGTGCCCTTTGTGCGGAAGTAAAATGGTCGACGGCATCCGTTCATTAGTGAATCTCCAAAACAACAGCCAAACGAAAACAAGTTAGCTCTTCCCTTTTTTAAAGCAGTCTCTATCAGCAAACAATCCTCGATCAGAGATACGAATTTTATATCCAATAGCACGGCTTCCCGATTTGACGAGAAGCCGAGATAATGAAGCCCAAAACTGTAAACGTTTCGGGCTTTTTCACTTTCTGTTATGGTATAATATGGATATGAGGGGTGATGATGTGATCAAAAACCAACAGCAGGCTGACCTGAAGAAACGAGCTTCAGCCAAAAAGTTGAACTTGGCTATAAACTCATGTGCGGAACTTATGAATTGGTCAATACCGATCATTCGTTTCTTTAAATGGCTCGGATCATTTGCCCTGCACCTCGTCCATTAAAAAATCACTCAGCATTTGCTGAGTGATTTTTTCAGTTGATGACAGAAAAGCTGTTGATGATGCCATTCGGATTTTCCCATACTTTTTTGAACGTCTTCGTGTCAAGGTCATAAGAATAAATTGTCCGAACCTTGGCTTCACGCCCTGTTTCGTCCTTCAGCTTTTTAGCCCCTTTGGCTTCGGCAAGGAAATAAATCTTCTTTCCGTCCTTGGAGAACTGGGGCTGCGCGTCAATTAACAGCTTAAATGTTTTCTGATTTGAAATGATTTTTTCATAGGTTTTCGTGTCTGCATTCAGCATTTGAATAGACGCCGTTTGCTCCGTTCCTTTTTGTGTATATGACGTAAACAGAATACGTTTATCGTCATCAGAAACAGCAATGTCACTGATAAACTGCTCCAGGCTCTTAAGCTCATGAAGGCGGCTTTCATGACCGGCCGAAAAATGAATCTTTGTCGGTTCAGGATCGATTCCCTTCTCATTGGCTTCATCCGTTTTTTTGTAATCTTCTTCTACAGAATAATGAAGCAATGCAAATGAATCTGTTTTTTGGTTATAAAAGAAGCTGCTGACACTGTCATCCTGGTCAGTAGCGGCAGGATACAGGTTTTTGTACTTCTTCGTTTTCAAATCAAAGGATGCGATACGAAAATTACTTTCGTCCGCTTTCCCTAAACGAAAATAGATTTTTGAGCGATCCTTTGATAAAAACAAGCTGTCCGCGCTTTCCGGACCTTTATAAAGCATAGTTTTCTTATCAGACTTAAGATCAAGCTTAAAAAGCCTCATCTCATTTTGATCGTTATTGCTTGTATAATAGAGCGCCTGCTGCTCTTGGTCCAAGGCAAATGCCGGATAGCTGGTCAGCTTCGCCTCGTGGATCACCTTATCATTTTCATAATACTTCGTCAGAAGATCGGTATCGGTAATCGAAACCAGAAGCTTCTCACTGTTCTCCATGTTCACGGAAACATCGTCGGCACTCTCACTGCCTTTATCTTTAAAAGAATAAAACATAAAACCCGCAGCTGCCGCCAAAACAACGATGATTGCCAATAAAACGATTCCTTTTTTCATCTCTTATCTCCACCAATAGAAAAAGCAAGAATGCGACTTCTTGCTTTACAGATTTAAACTATGTATTAATAGCTGTAATGTCCCGCTACTTTTCCTTTGCTTAATGGGTATCCCAGCGCTTTAAACGCTTTAGGGCTTACATCCAGCACTGCGTGAGGCATTCTGCCAACATCATTTTTATAAACCGTAATCACCTTTTTAGGCTTCGCTTTAGCATAAGCTCTGATTTTTGTCCCATTTCTAGGTACGTCAAATCCGATCTTTGTCGCACAGTCCCAATGTCCAAGTTTTTTACCTGAAGAGCCTTTTTTCCCAACTCCGTTATACCAAGTAATATTTCCGTTCACGTGTTTTGCACTGGCATCTGCCGAAAAACTGAAAGCTCCCAAAGTACTTCCTACTAAGATAAAAGCGGCTAAAATGACTTTCTTCAACATTTCGTCCCCCTGTTTGTTAACATCTAGGAAAAATTATACACGATCAACCAGGGATTTTTTATTTCAATATCCTTACAGTAATGTTACAAAGTCGAAAAAATTCCCTCTGCTAAAATAAACCATGGAAGATTATCCTATTATAATTACAGCATTAGCGTTATAATTGTTGATAGAGTAGTTGTCGCATTCAATATGAACGAACCATTACCGTATTGTTCAAGCCAAATTCATAGTTATGTAAACCAATCATACTCTCTCATCATAAAGAAAAAAGAGTGTGCGAGACTCTTTTTTCTTCAAAGTTTCTTTTTTCAAAAAAACGTAGATTATATTATATATAAGTTTTATCTTTTTTTGGTTTTTAAAAATGGCGATTTTGTGAACAGTTCATATTGATCGGTGCGGAATTACTCATATCAAAAGATATAGGAGTGGTAATCCATGAAGGCAGCTAGATGGCATAACCAAAAGGATATCCGTATTGAAAATATTGAAGAGCCAAAAGCGGAACCGGGAAAAGTCAAGATCAAAGTCAAATGGTGCGGCATCTGCGGCAGTGATTTACACGAGTATTTAGGAGGCCCGATCTTTATCCCGGTGGACAAACCCCATCCTTTAACAAAAGAAACAGCACCTGTCACAATGGGGCATGAATTCTCCGGTGAAGTTGTTGAAGTCGGGGAAGGCGTTGAAAACTATAAAGTCGGAGACCGAGTCGTTGTGGAACCGATTTTTGCAACACACGGACATCAGGGTGCGTACAACCTTGATGAACAAATGGGATTCCTCGGCTTAGCCGGAGGCGGCGGCGGATTCTCTGAATACGTTTCTGTAGATGAAGAGCTGTTATTCAAACTTCCTGAGGAATTATCATATGAACAAGGCGCACTCGTTGAACCTTCTGCGGTCGCTTTATACGCTGTCCGCTCAAGCAAAATCAAAGCCGGTGACAAAGCGGCTGTATTCGGCTGCGGCCCGATCGGACTTCTTGTCATTGAAGCGCTGAAAGCTGCGGGTGCTACTGAAATTTATGCTGTTGAGCTCTCACCTGAGCGCCAGCAAAAAGCTGAGGAGCTCGGCGCCATTATCGTGGATCCGTCCAAAACAGACGATGTAGTGGCACATATCGCAGACCTTACAGGAGGCGGCGTTGACGTAGCCTTTGAAGTAACCGGGGTTCCAGTCGTTTTACGCCAAGCGATCCAATCTACAACAATCGCCGGTGAGACAGTGATCGTCAGCATCTGGGAAAAAGGCGCTGAAATTCATCCAAACGATATCGTAATCAAAGAGCGTACAGTGAAAGGAATCATCGGGTACCGTGACGTATTCCCAGCTGTATTGTCATTAATGAAAGAAGGCTATTTCTCAGCCGATAAACTCGTTACGAAAAAGATCGTCTTAGACGATTTAATCGAAGAAGGCTTCGGAGCTCTGATCAAAGAGAAAAACCAAGTGAAAATCCTTGTCAGACCAAACTAAACATACAAAAAAAGAATCCGCACTTGAATGCGGATTCTTTTTATTCCACTTAGCCAATCACTTCAGCGCCGGACTCTTCTTTAACCTCACTGCGATCATGAGCACGGAAGCTTTCCTCAAGCTGCTCAAGCGAAAGACCTTTTGTTTCCGGTAAAAACTTGTTCACAAACAGAATCGAGCAAATTCCCAGCGCAACGAAGATGAAGAACGTTGTTGATAACCCAATGCCTGCCATCAAAATAGGGAATGTCAGGCTGACTGCGAAATTGACCATCCACAAGCAGAATACCGTAACACCCATTCCCAGACCGCGAAGGCGCAGCGGGAAAATTTCTGAAAGCATCAGCCATGTCACTGGTGAAATCGCACCCTGCTGAAACGCCAGGAACGAAACCGTTAATGACAGAACCACATATGGAAGCACAGGCGATCCTTCCAGCACAAGTGAAAATATCCCGATCAGCAGCAATGCCGTTGTCGTTCCGATCAGCCCTGTAATCAGCATCGGCCGGCGACCGACTTTACCGAGCAGCCAAATTCCGACGAACGTGGCCAGGACGGAGATCACACCATTGGCAATATTTCCAATCAGCGCTGCTTCCGTTTGGAATCCGGAATCTCTTAAAATTTCAGTGCCGTAATACATGATGGAGTTTACACCCGTAATTTGCTGTACAATTGCAATTCCGATTCCTATAAATACAATCCGGCGCACCCATGGCACTGCAAGATCTTTAAACGTAGCTTTCTCAAGTTTATCCTCTCTTTTGAAAGCGGATTCAATTTCAGCCAGCTCAGAAGCAGCGCGTTTTTCGTCCCTGATTTTCTTCAAAACCCCTAAAGCATCTTCATTCCTTCCTTTTGAAACAAGCCAGCGAGGACTCTCAGGCATTCTGATCATTCCAAAAAACAGGAATATGGCCGGAAGAGACGCTATCACGAGCATAAATCTCCATACATTGGAGCTGTCTCCCATTGTCGTCCCGAGGATGGCATTAAAAACAAAGGCCAACAGCTGTCCGGATACAATCATTAATTCATTCTGGGTCACCATCCGTCCTCTGCTTTCCACAGGTGACATTTCCGCTAAATAAGCAGGCACCGTCACTGATGCGCCCCCGACGGCAATTCCAAGCACAAAACGGGAGATGATCATGATTGTTACGTTTGGAGCCAGTGTACACCCAATCGTTGAGATAAAAAATATAATGGCGAGGAAAAGAATATTTTTACGGCGTCCGTTAAAATCAGACATTCTTCCGCCAAGCACAGCTCCAAGTGCAGCTCCAAAAAGAAGAGAACTGGTGACGAGCCCCTCTGTGAAAGCATTAAGATTAAGCTGATCAGGCTCACCCATATATGGTAAAGCTCCATTTAATACCCCGGTATCATAACCGAAGAGAAGCCCGCCGAAAGTCGAAACTAAAATAATTGTGCGTAAAAATGACATTTGACTGCCTTTTGTATTCATACCGTTTCCCCCAGTCTTTTTCAAAATCGGTCACTGCGTATTTCAAAAACGTATTCTAGGGCTGCCGCCTTCCTCAAATGCCGTGAGCAGGCCGCAGAAAAAAGTTCAAAATGTCTTTTTTCACTGGCTTTATAACCTTCCCTTCTTTTTCAGCATGTGTTGAAGTCAATGGTTTTGGAAGCGATTTCATTTATTACTAAACAACAATGGGTATATTTTTGGTGTCTGACTTAATGAATTGTTATTTTATAGTCACTTTATAGTGTTGTTATAGTAATATCATAGTAATATATTTGTCACTTCTGATATTATCATAATTTCAAAAACGCTTTCAGTCAATATAAATTTCTGAAAATTCCTTAACTTCACGTCAGTAAAATGACCACTTTATGGGGAAATTGAACTTTTTTCTTGCCGGAAATGTGGAATCAGTATGTATTATCTGTGAATTTCTGTTTCATTTCTGTCTTCATCAAAATGAGTAAGTGTTGGGTAACTTCTCCTGCACAAATCTTCTCTGCATGATTCGCTGCTCAAACATTCAAATGATTGTTTCAGATTCAAGATAAAAGGAAATAGAAGAGGAAAATAAAGATGGCTAAATGGCTGGCTCTTATTGAATAGGAGGAGGCAATAAAATTGAATGAGATTTATATCTTTGCAGGAATTTTATTGTTGGCAGCGGGGATGATTGATTTTATATGGACAACATTATGGCTTGAAAGCGGAGCCGGTCCGATCACAAGATGTTTGTCTGCATGGCTGTGGAAAGGCTTCCGTAAGATCAGCGGAGATCACGCAAAGGTTCTCAGTACGGCAGGGCCGCTGCTGTTATGCATGACATTATTGGTGTGGATCGGTTTATTTTGGAGCGGCTGGACTTTTATCTTCTCAAGTGATCCTCACTCTCTCGTAGTTACTCAAAGTAAAGAACCAGCCTCCTGGTCAGACCGGGCTTATTTTTCTGGATATGTGATGTTTACATTAGGAAATGGTGACCTTACACCGAACGGTGCCCTTTGGAAGCTTGTGACAGTCGGTGCTACAGCTGAAGGTCTGCTTACGATTACTTTTTCTGTCACGTACTTGATTTCTGTCTTGAGTGCGGTTAATCAAAAGCGCTCATTCGCCCAGAGTGTACTGAGTCTTGGGCATAACGGAACAGCGATTGTCCAAACTGCGTGGAACGGGAGACATTTTCACGACATGGATTTGCTTCTCGTCACATTTTCTTCAGAGCTGGGAAAGCTGACCGCTCAGCATAACGCCTTCCCTATTCTTCATTTTTACCATAGCACACAGCGCGAGGAATCTTCCGTCATTGCAGTCACTGTATTGGATGAAGCGTTAACCATTTTGACATATGGCATTCCAAAGCAGTACCTTCCGAATCAGCTCCACATAAAAGAAGCGCGCTCAAGTGTCAAAAACTACTTAGACACCGTTCATACAGCATATATCCATCCGGCTGAACAAGAACCGCCGGAGCCCAGCCTCTTGAAGCTAAGGGATTGCGGCATCCCAACCCTATCGGAGCAAACATTTCGAACAGCGGTCAAATCTTTAAAAGAACGGCGGCAATTGCTTTTGGGCATTGTTCAAGCGGGTGCGCGTAAGTGGCCTGCACAAGAGTAAGGGCTAAAAAAGAGGATGCCTCCCAAAAGTCAAAAAGACTTTTAAGAAACATCCTCTATTTTTATTACAAAGATAAAGAAGCTTCAATCTCTTCCATACGCGGCAGCGCATCAATCGCTCCAATTTTGGTGCAGACAAGAGCGCCCACCTTATTGGCAAAAGACACGATATCACGCAGCTGCTCAAAATCAGTTTCTGCCGACTGAACCTTATCTGTACCAGCTAATTTGAATAAAGCCGCTCCGACAAAAGCGTCTCCCGCTCCTGTAGAATCAATCGAAGTGACAGGAATACTCGGAATGATTTCATGTTCCTTGCCATTAGACAGCAATGTTCCGTTTTTCCCAAGGGTCACGGCAACCATCTTGGCTCCGATACCATGGAGGATATTGACGCCCTCTTCATGATCCTTCGCACCAGTGATGATCTCCAGCTCCTCGTCACTCACCTTAACAAAATCACTTAAAGCAATGGCTTTTTTTGCAGCACTAACAAACTCAGAGACTCTTCCCTTCCATAAATCCCCTCGATAGTTAGGATCAAATGAAAGAAATTGCCCGTTATCCTTCGCAATGGACATAAGCCGTAAATAGGCTGTACAAAATGGATCAGATAACAATGCCGTCGCTGAGCCAAAATGAAGGATTTTCGCTTGATTCATTTTATCCTGATCGACATCTTCGATCGTAAACAGAGCATCCGCGCCTCTATTGAAAACAAAATCGCGCTCTCCATTATTCTTTAATGAAACAAAAGCAAGCGTTGTAGGTGCTTTCTCATCCATCACCAGCATAGAGGTATCAACATGAACAGCATCTAACGTTTGCTTCAGAAAATACCCAAAGGGATCCTTCCCTACTTTTCCTGCGAAAGCAGCGTCCCCTCCCAGCTTGGCAATCGCCGCTGACACATTAGCCGGTGCACCGCCGGCACTTTTTAAAAATTGACGCCCTTTCTTTAAATCAACGTCCACATCGGTACAAAAGAAATCGATCAATAACTCCCCAATACAAACAACAGACTGACTTCGCATGTTATCACACTCTTTTTACATATTCTAGATTACAGTCTCAGTATATTACTTTCAGTCATAAATACAACCTTTTACATCGAATATTAGAAATATTAAATATATTCACTTACCTGGATTTCTTCTCAAGCTCAGTGATGATCTGTTTATATCTTTTTTCAGTTAAAGGATAAAAGGCTATGATGATGATAGAGAGTAAAATAAATAGACCCGGAATTAAGGCATTCATATGTTTAATCGCATTCAGTGACGTCACGGTTTGATCAGTATTCGCCACATATCCTGCGATTCCTAAATAGATGGCAGAAAACGAACCGGCCAGTGCAACACCTAACTTATTGATAAAACTCATACTGGAAATCACCACTCCGTCGGCACGAACCCCTGTCTTCCATTCCGCATAATCAACACAATCGGCAACCATTCCCCAAGCAAGCGTATTTAAAGGGGTTGTAAAGAACCCTGAAGCAAATAGCCAGATGAAAATGAGCGTCACCGAAGAATACGCCGTAAAATGCAGACCTGCATACGAGATCAGTGACAAAGCAGCCGATATGATCATCACATTTTTCCTGCCCCATTTCTCAGAAAAGTATGGAATAAACAAGTTACTGATGAGGGCTGCGCCAAAAAATAAAACGGTTCCAAAGAACACCAATTCCTTTTGATTCACGTTATACGTAAAGTAGTACACCATTGTACTGATTTTAATATTAAACCCGATTGCAAATGCTAAAAATGATGACGTTAGAATCAGCAAAGGTTTGTTTTGAAACAAAACGGATAACGTCTTTTTCATTCCCTGTTTCTTTGTTTTCTTAGGCGCAATCCGCTCACGCACAGTAAAGAAACTAAAGAGATTCAAAGCGATGCTTACAATGGCATAGACGAGAGCCGTCATCTGAAACCCAAATGCCTGGTTCTCTCCTCCCAAAGCTGCTGCAAGCGGTGTTGCACAGGAGATGGATAGAAGGATTCCGACATAAACCAAGATCATACGAGTCGTTGTTAATACCGTTCTTTCTTTTACAGAATTCGTAATCCGGCCCGTTAAGCTGTTCACTGGAATCGTTTGCATACTAAAGGACATGCCGAGCAGAATATAGGTAATATACGCATATATGATGTTTCCCGTTGCTCCAAAGTGAGGAGTGGTGAAACACAGGACAGTAAATAATGCGAAAGGAAATGCAACCCATAGCAGATAAGGCCTTGCCTTTCCCCACCTTGTGTTCGTTTTATCTAAAATAACCCCCATAATCGGGTCAAAAATAGCATCCAGCACCCGCACAACAAGAAATAATGTGGCGATGACCGCAGGCTGTATGCCGCCGATGTCGGTATAATAAAACAGCAGGTATGCGTTTACAAATTGAAACACAATATTATACGACATATCACCGAAGCCGTACCCGATTCGTTCAAGCCAGGACAGACCGGCACTGGATTTTGTTTGATGTTTCGCCTTCATTACCGTTGCTTTTTCTGTTTGAATCATCTTTTCCACCCCATGAATCCGTTTTCAATATTGAGTACAAATCCAGTAAATAAGAGGGAGAATACGAGATTCTCCCTGTTCACTCAGCTATTCGGATAAACCATCACTTTTAAACATTCATTCTTAAATTGCAGTGCCCGCTCCATCGCCTCTTGCGTATGCTCCAGCGCATATTGATCCGTCACAAGGTGCTTCGTGTCAACAATACCCGAAGCAAGGAATTCAATTCCTTTTGGATACGTATTGGCATAACGGAAGATGCCGTATATATCAATCTCATTGTCTGCGATAAATGGCACATTTAGCGGAATTTCATTCTGAGAAGGCAAACCGACAATCGCAAGCTTTCCGCCGCGTCGTACAGAAGCCAATGCAGATTGCAGTGCCGCAGGATTCCCCGCTGTTTCCCAAGCAACGTCAACGCCTCTATCATTTGTGATTTTTTTAATTTCTTCAAGAGCATCCTGTTCACGGATATTAATCACATGAGTAGCTCCCATTTTTTTCGAGGCATTTAACCGCAGCGGCTCTAAGTCGGTCACAATGATTGTACTTGCTCCAAATGCTTTAGCGGCCGCGACAGCCATTAATCCAACAGGGCCCATCCCCATAATCGCAATCGTTGATCCTGGCTGAAGCTTCGTTCTCGCCGCTGCATGAATGCCGACAGAAAACGGTTCAATCAAGGCAGCATCCTCATAGGAAAGTGAATCTGGAATGGAGAAAACAAAGTCCTGTCTGATTTTGATATATTGTACAAACGCGCCGTCTACCGGCGGTGTGGCCAAAAACTGTACATCCGGACAAAGGTTATAACGCCCTTCTTTGCACGCTTCACAGCGTCCGCACGTAACACCAGGTTCCACAGCGACGCGGTCACCGACTTTGAATTGATCAACAGACGAGCCGACAGCCGCGATTTCTCCCGCGCACTCATGTCCGAGGATAAATGGCTTCTCCACTACATAATTGCCTATTCTGCCGTTTGTATAGTAATGCAGATCCGATCCGCAAATCCCGACAGCCATTACCTTAATCAATACTTCATCATGGCTGATGTCAGGTACAGGCAATGTTTCTATTCTGATTTCTCTTGTGTTATGCATAATAGCAGCTTTCATGGTTTTAGGTACTGTGTGAGTCATTACGGCAAATTCCTTTCTTTATGAATACTTCTAACGGCATATGGCCGCTTCTCAAGAAATGTAAGTGCATACATTTTTGCGTTTTCTGTTACTGCCCTCATTTTATCTGCTTTTCAGCACGTTCAACAGCCTTTCCTGCTGTATAAAAGGACAGCCGCACTGTACTTTTTGATTTTTCATATACAAAACTAGCAGGATTGATAAAATAGTACTAATAGGAGGTGCAGGTTTTATGGCTGAACTTGAAGATCGAAAACAATTTGCGGAATTGCTGGCACCTGGCGTAAAGTCATTAAAACTTCATCCAGATTATAAAGTCAGAAGGAATAAGAACGAAAAAACAGGACAGTCTTATTTAGACAACATTTCACACCAGCTGGGAGTTTCCCCAAACACGATTAAAAGCTGGATCGGACAGATGGGTGTGAACTATGTCCCCGGAAGAATCGAAGACGGAAAACTGTTCGGAATGATCTGGATCATTCTTGAAAAAACCGATATGAATATACAGTGGTTTACCGACCTGCTTGAGACCACCACTATACCGGTAATCAAACCTGCACTGCCTGTATGGGCGGCCTCATGCCTTAAAAAAGCGAAAATAGTACGGCAGGACAACTCATTCGGAGCACCGCTTGATCAAGATATTGAAAAAACAGTCAAACGTTTATTTCCCGATATTCTCGACCATAAAACGAATGCGCTTACAGAACAGATGCCTTTGACACACAACTTACCGTCACGCTGGTCGGGTCACTTTATAGGACGGAGATTTGACATCGAGGCGATACGGCAATGGATGCTTTCCCCATCACCCGTCTGTTTAATTACCGGATGGGCAGGCATGGGAAAAACGACAACTGCTCTAGAAGCAGCCTATTCCTGTATCGGCGATTCCTCAGATTGGCCGGCATTCAACAGCATCATCTGGCTCAGTGCTGATTGGAAAGGATTAAGCTTTAGCGATTTTTTAAATACGATTGCATACCAGCTCGGGCGAACGGAACAAATTGATAAATCCATAAACGAAAAACGATTTGTCGTCCGCAATGCTTTGGCCAATTACACCAGAGAAAAACCGGTACTGCTGATCGTGGACAGCATAGACACTGCCGAAAGAGACATTCACGAATTTATCACCAGCCTGCCCCAAGGCGTGAAAGTCCTCCTCACAGCACGTGAAAACTTGAAGCAAACCTATCGGGAAGGCTTCGGAGAAATGGTAACCATCCAGCTGAGCGGCCTTGACCAAACAGATGCCCTAGAATATTTTCATCAAGAAGTGAACCGCTGCCTGCAAATGTGCAACGACCCAACTAAACGAGCAAAGCTGGCGCAGCTGCTGGAACTGTCTCCAGAACTGAAGAGCGAGTTCATTTCAGCAACTGCTGGAAACCCGAAAGCCATGGCACTCAGCATCGCCTATATGTCAGACGATGACATGCCCGCTCGGCAGCTGATTCATGAGCTCGGAAAAGCAGGCTACTCACTATTAGATCTGTTTGATTTTCTATTTGGGCGCACATGGCACAGATGCAATGAAGACACCCGGAAGCTATGGCAGGCGCTATGCTTTTTCAGCAAGCCGCCAGATGAAAAAAGCCTGGCGGCAGCAGCCGGATTAGACGCTCGCCGTTTCCATTACGCAGTTGAACAAATGCGGTCTTTTGCTCTGATTCAGCCCGAACGAAGCAAAGGAAGTACACAGTACTTCGCCCATCAAACCGTTGTCGCCTACGGAGAACAGCACTTATCCGAAAATCAGAAGTATGAAAAAGAAGCCCGCAGCCGCTGGGCGCACTATTATATTCATTATGCAGAAACCCACTTAAAGCGGGAACAGCCAAACTCTATCTATTGGAGCTATCTCTTGGGACGTGATTTGGACCAAATCAAAAAAGAATGGCCAAACATCCTAAAGGTGATCAAATGGTCAAGTGAAACCGGACAAAATGAAATCTTAATTGAACTCATCACCCGCATCAGCCATTTTCTAAGCAGAATCAACCTGCCCCTGCGTATCGAATACGGACGCAAAGCCGCCAACGCAGCCCATCAATTAGGCAAACACACGCTAGAAGCGTTCTTCCGAATCGACACAGCAGGCTGGGCACTGATGGAAGTCAATGATTTAGACGGGGCACTTCAACAAATTGTAGACGGACTGAAGATTCTGGAACAATCAGACACTGAAGAGCAAGACGTTCACGATCTAAAGGTATGGGGACTCGCACTGCAATCGAGGCTGTTTTTAAAAGCCGGAAGTCATGAAAAAGCAGAAGCGATTTTAACCGAAATCAAAGATAAACCGATTTCCCCTGCGATTCAGCACAGAGTTCTATTGGTTCGCGGAGATCTGGGCTTTGCGAAAGGTCATAATGAAGAAGCCATTCAATTATACGAAGCGGCAAATCAAATCAGTTCCATGTATGGGGGCGAAAAAACGATAGAAGCCTATTTCAATCTGGGTGTCGCTTACGTGAAATGTGGTCAGTTTGAGAAAGCGGAAGAAGCTTTTGAGCAAATGCTTTATGACAAACATAACGCGAATCAGGTTGAGTTGATTTATTATTATTATGGGATGGCGCAGCTGTTGCATCGTAAAGGAGATCATGCGGAAGCTATGGAATCAAATCAAAAGGCGATTCGTTTGATTGATTCGTGGGAGCCTGCGATTGGGATTCGGGGTGAGGTGGAAGAACTGGCAATGGTGATTAAGGAAAACGCATAGTAGTCCTGTCAGCAATCTCACTCAGTTTCCTTATTATAAATAGGAAAGGCCAACTGAAGTCGCAGCTGGCCTTTCGTTTCTTATTAGGTCTACAAATGTACTGAACCAGATTTTCCCGTATGTATTCTTTCTTGTATAAAGGAAAGCGTATCATTTGCCAGCTTTTTGCGACAAAGAACAATGCCGGAATGACCACAATTATATACATATCTTTCCGGTTTCCCCCAAC
The DNA here is from genome assembly GCF_023161785.1 of Bacillus sp. 2CMS4F. Taxonomy (NCBI): domain Bacteria; kingdom Bacillati; phylum Bacillota; class Bacilli; order Caryophanales; family Bacillaceae; genus Bacillus; species Bacillus sp. 2CMS4F. Next base: position 13,300 of record NZ_JALNTO010000019.1, on the reverse strand, counting down.
TTTCCCATAAAGAATCTGCATCTTTTAAGTCAATATACTGATCGTGTTTAGCAGAAATCAGCAGAATGTTATCTTTATTAACTTTCGGTAAAGCTTGACTAGCATCTGTGATATTCCAATACGTCACTAAATCTTCATAAGTCACACCATTTTGTTCTAATTCTTCTCTTATGAATTTACCTGGGATCGTGTTCCATATTGAATAAGAAAGGCGATTGGCATAAAAGATTGATACCACTACATCAATTTGGGATTCTAGGGTTGCAATTAGATTAGTAACCCATCCCCCTAAGCTTACTCCCACTATGATAACAGGTCCTTTTTTATTTGCTTTTATCCAGTGAATTAACGCCCGTAAATCGACAATGGCCTGTCTTGTCGACTCAATTGTACGATCAATATTTGCACTAATCATCAACTCGCCACTATACAGTGAATTTTCCGGTTCTCTTTCAAAATGGTATGGAAGAGAATAATAATACATGTTCCAGCCTAAATCGTTCATTATACGATTATGAAATATTTTTTTGATCCTATTGTACGAATCCATGCGCCAACCGTGTACAAAGATGACATTGGGTTGATCTAGATCATTTTTATTTAAAAAAACCTCCCCTTTTAAAGTATCATTAACAAGATTCCCAGTTTGAATTAAGGATTCATAACTAAATGTACCAACCCTATAACTTTTTTTAGATTTATTCAAATCAATTGAAACATCAGCTATATTTGCACTGTAAACTTCCTCTCTATCATCTATATTGGCTGTAAAAGCAGCAGAAAAGTGTTTATCCTTGCTTCTTTTTCTGTGTAAATCATATAAAGCCAAACGATCTATCATTTTTGAGAAATGCACTATTAAGTCCTCCTTGATAATCAAAAAAACTAATATTAGAGTTGATAATTGGATTGTCTGTCTCCATAGAGTCGGGACGGATTTTATCAAGATGTTGTTGGACGAATCTAACTCCATCGAAAGTGAATTTTTGGGATCAGATGTCATTATTCTGTCGCTCTTTATATTTAACACAAAAGACGATTTCCTTATTACAAGGAAAACATTGTCTTTAGTAGCTAAAAAAAGCAGCACAAATAGACTTTTTAACAGGATTTCTCTTTGAGTGCTTTCCTAGGGGAAAACGTCTAAGAATGTTGGTGGCACTATTTATCTAGATAACGGGGTCTTTTTTGTCGTATGAGAGTATACCAATATTGTCTCCTGTCTGCAATAGAGAGAAAGGTAACAGAGGTTGGGACGAATAATTTTCAACCCCATAAGTGAATGGATATAGAAAATGACCAAAAATAAATAACTCAATGCCCTTCCTCTTTGTGGATAAGGGCTCTTATTATTTCAATTACTTATTGTTTCACTTTTGTTTTAGTCCGCTCATAATATCATGGATAAGCCCAGAATAGGCTGGAACCTTCTCGCTGCATTCCAAATAATGCCTCGTGTTATTTTTTGAGACGATGGAATTCAACTCACTTCTGGTTTTCAGCAGTCGAAGACGAGGTCCTGCGCGTCATTAAAAATCACAAAGTAAATCAAAACAAAGTCAAGGTGCAAATAAAGCATGAATTGTATGATGAGAATTTTGTATTTTAGTCGATAGAATAGTCTATATCGAGGTTACCTACCGTTTATCAAAACTATTGAAAATCGATATAAAACAGTGCTAAAAAAATCAAACCACAAAAGACAGAAAAAAAAAGAAGCCTCTCACAAGTTCAGTGAACTCATGAGAAGCCTCGAAAATCTATAAATGGCATCAAAAGGGCATCAAAAATGACGTCCGTTGCCGACAAACCCTTGTTTATCAAGGATTTTTTGTCGGGTTACATCATTCCGCCCATACCGCCCATGCCGCCCATGTCAGGCATTCCTGCGCCGCCGGCATTTTCTTCCGGTTTGTCAGCGACAACAGCTTCAGTTGTTAAGAGCATTGCTGCTACAGAAGCTGCGTTTTGCAGTGCAGAGCGTGTTACTTTCGTTGGGTCAACGATACCTTTTTCAATCATGTTTACCCATTCGCCAGTTGCAGCGTTGAAGCCTACGCCGATTTCTTCGTTTTTGAGGCGCTCAACGATGACAGATCCTTCAAGACCAGCGTTGTGTGCGATTTGACGGATTGGCTCTTCAAGTGCGCGAAGCACGATGTTGATACCTGTTTGCGCATCACCTTCAGCTTCAACTGCAGCGACTTTGTTATATACGTTTACAAGCGCTGTACCACCGCCGGATACGATGCCTTCTTCAACAGCTGCACGAGTTGAGTTCAGGGCGTCTTCGATGCGAAGTTTACGCTCTTTCAGCTCAGTTTCAGTTGCAGCGCCGACTTTGATGACAGCTACGCCGCCAGCAAGTTTAGCAAGACGCTCTTGTAATTTTTCTCTGTCGAACTCAGAAGTTGTTTCTTCCACTTGAGCGCGGATTTGAGTGACGCGTGCAGAAATTTTATCTGTTTCGCCAGCGCCTTCAACGATTGTTGTGTTTTCTTTTGTAACCACAACTTTAGAAGCGCGTCCCAATTGTCCGATTTCAGTAGATTTCAGGTCAAGGCCAAGGTCTTCTGTGATGACTTCTCCGCCAGTAAGGACAGCGATGTCTTCAAGCATTGCTTTACGGCGGTCACCGAATCCAGGAGCTTTAACAGCCACTGCGTTGAATGTGCCGCGAAGTTTGTTCACAACAAGTGTTGCTAGAGCTTCACCTTCAACATCCTCAGCGATCAGAAGCAATGGTTTGCCTTGCTGAACAACCTGCTCAAGCACAGGGAGGATTTCTTGAATGTTTGTGATTTTTTTGTCTGTGATTAAGATGTAAGGATTGTCAAGAACCGCTTCCATCTTATCAGAATCAGTTACCATGTAAGGAGACGCATATCCGCGGTCAAATTGCATACCTTCAACAACTTCAAGCTCAGTTGTGAAGCCTTTAGACTCTTCGATTGTGATAACGCCGTCGTTGCCTACGCGCTCCATTGCTTCAGCGATAAGGCTTCCGACTTCCTCATCAGCAGCAGAGATCGCAGCAACCTGAGCGATAGATTCTTTGCCTTCAATTGGCTTAGAAATTTCTTTCAGATTCTCGATCGCAACGTTTACAGCTTGTTCCATACCTTTACGCACGCCTACAGGGTTAGCGCCTGCTGTAACGTTTTTAAGGCCTTCACGGATCATTGCTTGCGCAAGAACTGTCGCAGTTGTTGTACCGTCACCGGCAACGTCGTTTGTTTTGCTGGCTACTTCAGCTACAAGCTTAGCACCCATGTTTTCAAACGCGTCTTCAAGTTCGATTTCTTTAGCGATTGTTACACCGTCATTAGTGATTAACGGAGAACCGAATTTTTTCTCTAGAACCACGTTGCGTCCTTTTGGTCCTAAAGTTACTTTTACAGCATCAGCAAGTGCATCAACACCGCGAAGCATTGCGCGGCGAGCTTCTTCACTAAACTTAATATCTTTTGCCATGTGTACGAAACCTCCTCGAATTTTTAAGTATTTGTTTATTTAAGAATTAGCCGATAACAGCTAAAATGTCGCTTTCACGTAAGATTAAGTATTCAGTACCTTCGTATTTCACTTCAGTACCTGCGTATTTTGAGAAGATAATGCGGTCGCCCTCTTTTACTTCTAAAGCAACGCGCTCTCCGCTTTCTAACACGCGACCTGAACCAGCTGCCACGATTTTGCCTTCTTGCGGCTTTTCTTTTGCAGAATCCGGTAACACAATTCCGCTGGCAGTTTTTTCTTCAGATTCTACGAGTTCAATGACAACGCGATCACCTAATGGCTTTAACAATGTAATAACCTCCTCAATAGTATGAATATGTAATTTTAGCACTCAGCACTAAAGAGTGCTAACACAATTCTTATAATAAAGAATCTCACTTCCAATTTCAAGTGATAAGATAAAAAATTTTTCACGCTTACATCATTCTTTTCCGCTCAGATATCCCTTGGCTTTTTCACCCCCGATTCAATTATGTTACAATAGCTGTAGACAAAAGAAACCCATTTAACAAAGGAGTACATACCATTTGAGAAAACAGTATTGGTTTATTATTTTGACATATATCATCATGCAGTTTTCCGCAGTAATCGGGATTCCCTTGTTATTTAAATTCGGTTATGCGGGAGGACAGCCCACAAAAGAAAATCTGCTGTACGCGCAGGGATTATGGTCCGTCATCAGTTTTATTGCCTGTCTGATTGTTGTTTTGCTCATTCTCAGAACTGTGCCTAAAACTACGCTGCGAAACGAAAAGAAAGACTCGGTCGGACTTTCGATCCTTTGGGCGATAGCCGGTTTTTTCATAGCCCTTTTCTCTCAAGGAATAGCCGGTTCTATTGAATATTATGTATTTGGCATCGGAAGAGAATCAGAAAATACAAAAGCCATCCTGGATGTGATTCAGGCAGTTCCGCTCATGATTATCGTTTCTTCTATCATCGGGCCTATATTAGAAGAAATCATCTTCAGAAAAATCATTTTCGGCGCGCTGTACGAAAAAACAAATTTCTTTATTGCCGGACTGATCAGCTCCATTATTTTCGGAATTGTTCATGCTGATTTGACGCACCTTCTGCTGTATACGGCAATGGGCTTTACCTTTGCATTTCTATATGCGAGAACCAAACGGATTTGGGTGCCGATTTTCGCCCATGTAATGATGAATACATTCGTCGTCATTATGCAGCTTGAGCCTGTTCAGAAATACCTTGAACAGCAAAGCACACAAATGCAATTGATTATTGGAGGATTATTTTCATGAGAAACCCGATAGTGTGGGGAATGATCTACTTTGCCGTAGGGTGCATCTTTACTTATCTCGCCGCAAGCTCGCCAGGCAGCATATGGTCATTTTACTCCATCCTGCTGATGGTGTTCGCTGCATACAACATCAGCATTTCTTTTAAGATGTTCGCCTTTTCTTTTAAAATAAAGAAGAACCAGAAATAAAGAAAATCCATTTCTCTTCTACGAGAAATGGATTTTTTATGTTGGCTAAGAAGAAACGTCCTGATCGGCAGCACTGCTTTTCTGCGCTTTCCGATAGGCAGCCTTCGATATTAAAATACTGATTTCATACAAAATCAAGAGCGGAACAGTCACCATCATATGAGACAAAAGCTCAGGTGGTGTAATCAGAGCAGCAATCACAAGCAGCGTAAAGTACGCATACTTTCTGATTTTCGCTAAGAACATCGGTGTCACAATTCCAAGCCTTGTCAAAAACATAAGGATGACCGGCATTTGAAACAACAGTCCAAATGGAATCGTCAGCTGCAGAAGAAAATGAAAATATTCATTAATTCCAATCACCTGAGTGACATTCAAATCCTGAGAGATCCGTTTCATAAAATCGACAACAAAAGGAAATAAAATATAATAGGAAAAAGATAAACCCGCTAAAAACAGCAAAATAGAGATCGGAATGTAGCTGAGCGTTACTTTGCGCTCCTTTTCATAGAGGCCCGGGCTCACAAAAGCCCAAAGCTGATAAAGAATAACCGGCGAAGTCAGGACAATCCCGATGATAAACGCAAACTGCATAAACACATAAAGCGGGTCTGTCAGATTAAACGCGTTGAGCGTGAGCTCCTTCGCTTCATCCGTTTCTTGCAGATACACTATAATCGGCTTCGCTAAAAAAAATCCCGCGATAAAGAAAACGACAAACGCCAGCGCCACAACCAGCAATCGTTTTCGAAGCTCCGCAATATGCTCCAGCAGCGACATTTGATTCACTTTCATTTGTGTCATCCTAACTTACTGATTCTCTTTCTTTTTTTCCTCATCATCACTTGCTAATCCTTTAGTAGCGTTTTTGAATTCACGAAGTGTGTCTCCAGCCGCTTTTCCCAACTCAGGCAGCTTTTTGGGACCAAAGATAATCAGAGCAACGATTGCGATAACAGCAAGGCTTCCAGGACCGATCGGCATATTTGGGCTCCTCCTTTCCGGTTACTCGATTTCCTCTAAAACAGAATAATGCTTCAAGAAATAAACCAGTGACTGCAGCTCTACAGCTAAATCTATATGATGAATTCGAATGTGTTCCGGCACATTCAAACGGGCCGGCGTAAAATTAAGAATACCCTTGATCCCTAACGCAACCAATCTGTCGGTAATCGATTGGGCCGCAACTGCGGGCACTGTCAGAATGGCAACTGATTCGCCTGTTACATGTTTTTCAAGATCATCGAGGTTAAAGACGGGCACACCGCCTACCTCAGTTCCTATTTTACTCTCATTTATATCAAAAGCCATAGAAATTTTTGTGTTATTATTTTTTGTGAAATTATAGTGAAGAAACGCTGTTCCTAAGTTTCCGACACCAATCAGGATAACGTCTGTCATTTCATCCTGATCCAGCGTTTTTCGGAAAAATGACAGCAAATAATCGACATTATATCCGTATCCTTTTTTGCCAAGAGCTCCAAAATAGGAAAAATCCCTGCGAATCGTGGCAGAATCAACCTTTACGGCATCGCTGAGTTCAGCGGATGATACACGCTGTTTTCCTGACGCATGCAGATTCTTTAAAAAGCGATAATAAAGCGGCAGCCGTTTTGCCGTCGCCTGCGGAATTTTTGATTGATCCTTATTCATTTTTGGTCCTCCAAATTATACTCGGATAGTTCTCTTTTAAAGTCACCGTTTTTCCCGCCTGTCTTTTCCAGCAAGCAGGTAGGGCCGATGACCATCCCCTTATCAAGCGCCTTGCACATATCGTAAACAGTAAGGGCACACACCGATGCAGAAGTTAGCGCTTCCATTTCCACACCTGTACTCCCTTTTGTTTTGACCTGTGCTTTTATATGAAGTATAACTTCTGTTTCTTTTATTTTCCAGTCAAACGAAATATCGACTCCGCTCAAGGATAGCGGATGGCACATCGGAATGATATTTGATGTTTGTTTCGCAGCCATAATGCCCGCTACCTGAGCGACAGCAAGTACATCTCCTTTGCCGATATCATGGCTTTTTATTTTCTCGTACACTTCACTCTTCATGTGTACGCTTGATACAGCCGCCGCAGTACGGACAGTCGAAGATTTTTCGCTGATATCCACCATCTGGGCTCTGCCCTGTTCATTAAAATGAGAAAATCCATTCATAGTAAAAACTCTCCTTAAACAGATCATACACTATTTTCTTCTCTATGTCTTATTCGGCCAATGTATTGTTTGCTGAGTTCTGGTTCATAAGCTACACTTAACTTATTATAGCAGAGGTGAAATAATATGATGATCTTACAAATTAATCAGCTTTCCAAATCATTTGGTGCTGATACTATTTTAAACAATATAAAGCTGGAAGTCAGAAACCGTGATCGCGTCGCAATTGTAGGAAGAAACGGCGCTGGGAAATCTACACTCCTTAAAATTATCGCAGGTCACCTTTCATATGAAAAGGGTGAAATGATCAAGCCGAAAGATATCACAATGGGCTATTTGGCCCAGCATACCGGCTTGGATTCTAAGCTTACCATAAAAGAAGAGCTGCTGACTGTTTTTGATCACTTAAAAGCGATGGAAAAAGAAATGCGAAACATAGAAGAAAAAATGGCGGCAGCTGACCCAAGTGAACTGGAAAGCATCATGAAAACCTACGACCGCCTGCAACAGGAATTTAAAGATAAAGGCGGCTATCAATATGAAGCAGATGTCAGATCTGTGCTGCACGGTCTCGGCTTCAGCCATTTTGACGATTCAACACAGGTGCAAAGCCTGAGCGGAGGTCAGAAAACAAGACTGGCCTTGGGTAAGCTTCTGTTAACACAGCCTGACCTTCTCATTCTAGATGAGCCGACCAACCATCTGGATATTGATACGCTGACCTGGCTTGAACATTATTTACAAGGCTATTCAGGCGCTATTCTGATTGTTTCTCACGACCGCTACTTTTTAGACAAAGTGGTGAACCAGGTGTACGAGGTATCAAGATCAGAAAGCAAAAAGTATCACGGCAACTACAGCGCTTATCTAGACCAAAAAGCTGCCCAATATGAAAAGGATCTTAAGCTGTATGAAAAACAGCAGGGTGAAATCGCCAAGCTGCAGGACTTTGTAGACCGAAATCTAGCGAGAGCCTCAACGACAAAAAGAGCACAAAGCCGCCGGAAACAGCTTGAACGGATGGACGTCATGTCAAAACCGCTCGGCGACGAAAAATCAGCAAATTTTCATTTCGACATTACAAAACAGAGCGGGAACGAGGTCCTGCGGGTTCAGGATCTGGCCATCAGCTATGAAAACCAGCCGCCGCTTCTGACAGATGTGTCGTTTAGGCTAACAAGAGGAGAAAGCGCCGCTCTTGTAGGTCCCAACGGAATCGGAAAATCAACCTTGCTGAAAACATTAATAAACACACTGAAGCCGGATCAAGGAACAATAGCGTACGGTTCAAATGTCAGTGTCGGTTACTATGACCAGGAACAGGCTGAGCTGACTTCCTCTAAACGCGTCATTGATGAGCTGTGGGACGAGTATCCGGAGCTTCAAGAGAAAGAAATCAGAACGTGCCTCGGAAATTTCTTATTCTCCGGGGATGATGTGCTTAAACCCGTCTATTCCCTAAGCGGGGGCGAAAAAGCAAGAGTGGCCCTGGCAAAGCTGATGCTGCAAAAAGCTAACTTTCTCATTCTTGATGAGCCGACGAACCATCTAGACTTAGACAGCAAAGAAGTTCTCGAAAACGCCTTGATCGATTATCCGGGCACATTGTTATTTGTCTCACATGACAGATATTTTATTAACAGAATCGCAACAAGGGTATATGAGCTTTCTCCAAACCATATTGAAGAATATCTCGGAGATTACGATTATTATACAGAGAAAAAAACACAGCAGCTGGAATTGGAGAAAATGAAACAGCAAGAGGAAACTGAAAAGGCAACGGCTGCAATGAAATCCGACTCTAAGCGTTCTTATGAGGAAGAAAAAGAATGGAAAAAGAAAGAACGCCAACGACTCAGACGCATAGAAGAAATTGAAACGACAGTTCAAACCATAGAAGAAAAAATCAGTCACAATGATGAATTACTTTGTGATCCGGAAGTATATCAGGACCACGAAAAGGTACAAGCTATCCACGCTGACAACGAGAAACTCAATCAAGAATTGGAAAACCTATTATCAGAATGGGAAGAACTATCCACAGAAGAAGATTAAAAAAGTCAAGCACCTCTTTTTTAGAGGTGCTTTTTATCCACAGAAAATAGCCTTATAAGCAAACGAAGAAAGCGGTTTATACACAGCATCCACAAAATATTCTGAATTTATCCACTTTATTAACAGCCTCTCAACCCCTTTATCCATCTATATCTCCATAATTACTCACAGATATGTGGATAAATTGAGAATTATCTGTTAATAACAACAAAAAAGCCTCACGCCATTATGTCGTGAGACCTTGGTAAGAAGTCAATTCAAGACCAGGCTGGCCATTCATATCATATGATCCGCGAATCCCTTTTTCAAAAGCAATTGTACCGGCCGCAGCAATCATTGCAGCATTATCCGTACATAAGGATAGCGGAGGGATGATGAGCGCCGTCCCCTCATGCTGGGAAAATTCCTTCTGTAACGCAGCTCTGAGTCCTCTGTTTGCAGCTACTCCGCCGGCCAAAAGAACCTGTTTGACACCATATTCCTTTGCAGCGCGTGCCGTTTTTGTCACTAAGACATCAATGACGCTATTCTGAAAACTGGCAGAAAGATCTTCCGGCGCAATTTCCTGTCCTTTTTGAGACGCGTTATGAAGCGTATTGATCACAGCTGATTTCAGCCCGCTGAAGCTGAAATTATAAGAACCTTCTTCAAGCCATGCGCGAGGCAGAGGAATAGTGTCATTCCCTGATTCCGCAAGCTTGTCAATCTGCGGTCCGCCTGGATACGGGAGACCCATTGTTCTCGCCACTTTGTCATAAGCTTCCCCCGCTGCGTCATCGAGTGTTTCCCCGATTACTTCAAATGAACCGTGTTCTTTCATATAAACCAATTCAGTATGGCCGCCGGAAACGACCAATGCAAGCGCTGGAAAAACAATCTCTTCTACCAAACGGTTTGCGTATATATGGCCCGCGATATGATGGACTCCAACTAACGGAATCTGATGCGCAAAGCTCAATGCTTTAGCGGCGTTTACCCCGATTAGCAGTGCTCCCACCAATCCCGGGCCTTCAGTAACTGCAATCGCATCTATGTCACGGTATGTCATGTCTGCTTTACGGAAAGCCTCTTCGATCACTAAAGTGATTTGCTCTACATGATGTCTTGATGCAATTTCCGGCACAACCCCTCCGAATCGTTTATGGCTTTCAATTTGAGAGGCCACAACGTTCGAGACGATTTCTGTTCCGTTTTTTACAATAGCTGCTGCCGTTTCATCGCAGCTCGTTTCGATTCCCAATATATAAAGATCTTTTTGCTCATTCATTTATCATCACCCACATAATTAACGCATCTTCCCCGTTATCAGTATAATAGTTCTTTCTTATTCCGCCGGGCTGCATCCCGAACTTTTTATATAAACTTTGAGCAGGGTGATTGGAAACCCTCACTTCAAGCGAAAGCCGCCTCGCCTCTTTTTCTTTACAAAGCTCGAGAGCTGAGCGAAAAAGTGCTTCTCCTAAAGACTGGCCCCTATACTCTGGTTTAATCGCTATATTTGTGATTTGGGCGTCGTCCATCACAATCCAAATCCCGCAATAACCCGCGATACAATCGTCCTTTTCAATCACGAGATAGTGGGCATACGGATTTTCAAGCAATTCATGATAAAACGAATCCTTCGTCCAGGGAGACGTAAAGGAGGATGTTTCAATTTCGTATACGCGATCAACATCATCAAGCTGCATTTTTCTGACTGCTGCTTTTGTTTTCATCCTACCACCCTACTTTTGACTTTCAATCCATTTCGCTTCAGCTTCTGCAAGCCGTAAATAATCCGGCACAAGCCCGTGAATATCAGCAGCTTCCCTATCCGCACCCAAGTAAGCCAATTCTGAAGGGCGGGGATTATGCTGAACCGCAGCCCCTATGATTCCTTTTGTCCCTAATACATCCAGTATCGTCTCCTTGTGTATGGATGTATCATATCCTAAAAACAAAACAGGGCGATCCTTCTCTTTTAGCATCTCCAGCCACTCTGTCAGCATCACATTTTGATCCGGCACAGCCTGTTCTAAAAGACCGTTTTTATATTCATAAAGACCTGTATACACCTGTCCGCGTCTCGCATCAAATATAGGGCTGATCAGACCGTCAAAGTGACGTCCATTTGCCGCCAGCGCTTCAAGACTTGAAACAGCAGAAATCGGAATGTTTAAAGACCAGGCAAGCGTTTTGGCAATGGTTACACCGATTCTCACTCCTGTGTACGAGCCAGGACCTTTTGCGACAACAATTTTAGAAAGATCCTGCGGGGTTGTATCACAATCATTCAGCAAAGAATGAACAGCAGGCATCGCTCTCACAGAGTGATTCTTTTTTAAATAAGTGATGTATTCTGCTATGACAGTGTTATCCCGAAGCAGCGCTATGCCTAAAGTATAATTCGATGTATCAATTGCTAATATTGTCATGTCTACTTATCTCCTCACAAAGCATTTCATACCGATTCCCCACAGCTGTAAAGGTGATCTCTCTTTCATCATCACCAGCTCTTTTAATGACAATTTGCAGTCGCTCCTGCGGAAGCTGCTCTTCAATTAAATGCGCCCATTCCACTAAGCAGACACCTTGTCCATGAAAATATTCATCAAGTCCTAAATCTTCACTCTCGTCTTCCATTCTGTATACATCCATATGATAAAGAGGAAGTGAACCACCGTTATATTCTTTTATGATCGTAAACGTCGGACTGTTTACAACACGTGTAATTCCGAGTCCTTCAGCAAAACCTTTTGTAAAGGTTGTTTTCCCAGCTCCTAAATCGCCCTCTAATGTCAGGACGTCCCCTGGCTTTGAAAACGATGCAGTCAGCTTCGCAATCGCTTTTGTTTCTTCAGGATTTACAGTTCTCCATTTTAATTGCTTCACACGAGTCACCCGTCTTATTTAAAATGATTATATCCTTTTTTCTCTAAAGTCATTGTTTCTTCATCTGTCTTTAATACGACATTGGATTCTGTCTTTTCACGGACACATCCAATCTTTGTAATTGGCAGTTGAAGTCTGCTGCACTCCTGCTGTAACACTTCCCAGTCTTCCTTTGAGATCGTCCCAGTCAGCTCAAAATCCTCTCCGCCAAACAAAGCCCATTCCTTCCATTTGGAATTTAACTTAGGCAAGTCCGGATGAACTGGAAGAAGGCTCTCGTCAATTTCTATTGAAACAGAGCTGGATTCAGCAATTTCATGCAATTCACTTGCCAATCCGTCACTAATATCATTAAGAGCCACACGCTGAACGTTCGAGCATAGTCTGCCAACACTCACTCTTGGGTGAGGCCTTTTATGCCTATTGATAAAGTAATCTGTTTCAAATGATGTTTCCGGATGGGAGGTCTCTTTTAGCAGCAATGAAAGTCCAGCGGCAGAAGAACCGATTTCACCAGTTACAAAGACAATATCATTCGGCTTTGCCAAACTGCGCAAACAGGCACGTCCCTTTTCAACTTCCCCAATCACAGTCACTGTGACGACTAGTTTATCGTTAGTAGAAACTGTATCACCGCCAATCAGGTCCATACAGTATAGTTTCGCCAGTTCATTCATTCCTTCATACATTGCCTTGATTTCTGATGCCGTCCATTTTGAAGGCACCGCAAGAGACACTAAATAAAACTTAGGAATACCTCCCATTGCGGCAATATCACTTATATTTATAGCCAACGCCTTATATCCAATGTCCTCCGGCGAAGAATAGCTTAATTTAAAATGCACGTCCTCTACCATTGTATCGACACATACAATTTCCTGCACACCGTTTTTCGCTGTGTAAAGAGCGGCATCGTCTCCAATTCCTACATCAACGGAAGAATGGTGAATGGTCCGCGGAGTAATACTATTAATTAAATCAAACTCATCCATTAACCAAACCTCCTTTTGGTCTGATTATGTTTTATATGTACTGTATCTAGTGTATCGGATTATGGTGAAATATCCAAGATATTGCCGATATAAAGAAAGCTTGGCTATCATACCAAGCAAAAGATGTAATAAAAGAAAACACAAAAAAAAACGAAAACATGATCGTTTCGTTTACAATAAATGGCGGTCCGGACGGGACTCGAACCCGCGACCTCCTGCGTGACAGGCAGGCATTCTAACCAACTGAACTACCG
>NZ_JALNTO010000018.1:0-67060 GCF_023161785.1 Bacillus sp. 2CMS4F | reverse complement strand
CATCTGTCCGCTCGACTTGCATGTATTAGGCACGCCGCCAGCGTTCGTCCTGAGCCAGGATCAAACTCTCCGATAAAGTAGTTTGACTGACTACGCACATTACTGTGCGATTTTATAATAAAACTTGAATTAACAGGTACGTTTTGTCTTGTTTAGTTTTCAAAGAACTTTGTGTGCCTCTCTCGAAGCGACTACTTAATAATAACATTTTTAGTTAACTAGGTCAACACTTTTTCAAAAAATGTTTTCATCTAGTAATGTCTACGTCTTTTAAAAGACAACAGAAATGATTATACCATAAATCTTCTCACTGTAAAGAGTTTTTGATATAAAAAAGCGCAGCTGGTATAGCTGCGCTTTTTCTTAACTTTCTTCTGTCTCTTCTTGCTCATTTTCTTCATTATCATCGTTTTTCTCAACTAATGCGACTGTGGCCACATGCTCTTGTTCCGCCATTCTGATGAGACGTACACCTTGAGTTACGCGTCCGGTAGTTGAGATATCATTGATATCCATTCTGATCAGTACACCGCTGGCAGTAATAATCATCAGATCCTCTTCACCTTTGGTAGCTTTCACCGCTACTAAATGGCCGTTGTTCTCCGTGATTTTACATGTTTTCAGTCCTTTTCCGCCTCGGCTTTGAGTTCTGTATTCTTCAGCCGGAGTTCGTTTGCCGTAACCTTTCTCGGTCACGATAAGGACATCAGATTCTTCCTCTAATATTTCCATGCCGACGACAATATCATCGTCAGTAAGGGTGATGCCTTTTACGCCTGCCGCTGTTCTTCCCATTTCCCTAACATCTGTTTCAGGGAAACGAATCAGCAGGCCGTTTTTCGTTCCGATGATGATTTGTTTTTTGCCGTCAGTAAGCCGGACACCCATTAATTCATCATCTTCACGCAGGCTCAGCGCAATTAAGCCGTTGTTACGGATATTAGCAAACTGAGACAGTGAAGTGCGTTTTGAAACCCCATGTTTTGTTGTGAAGAAGAGATAGAGATCTTCTTCGAATGCAGTGACTGGGATTATTGCGTTAATCCATTCACCTTTTTCTACCTCCAACAGATTGATAATTGGGATTCCCTTAGCGGTTCTACCGTATTCAGGGATTTCATACCCTTTTGAACGATACACTTTCCCTTTGTTTGAGAAGAAGAGAATCGTGTCATGTGTTGAAGTAGAAATCAGATGTTCAACGAAATCATCTTCGTTTGTCCCCATTCCCTGAACGCCTTTTCCTCCGCGCTTTTGACTGCGGTAAGTCGAAGCAGGCAGACGTTTGATATATCCGTTATGCGTCAGAGTGACAACGATATTTTCTCTTTCGATGAGATCTTCATCTTCGATTGTTTCAAGGCCGGCAGTAACAATCTCAGTGCGTCTTTCATCGTTGAAACGCTCTTTAATTTCTGTGAGCTCTTCACGGATGATCTCAAGCACTTTTTCTTCATTGGCCAAGATTTCTTTAAGCTCTGCAATTAATTTAATCAGGGATTGGTATTCTTCTTCAATCTTTTCTCGTTCCAATCCTGTTAAACGCTGGAGCCTCATGTCTAGAATAGCTTGGGCTTGTTTTTCGGTCAGCGAGAATTGTTCAATTAACCCTGTTCTCGCAATTTCAGCCGTTTGAGAGTTGCGGATAAGGGAAATAACTGCATCAAGATGATCGAGAGCAATCCTTAATCCTTCCAAGATATGCGCTCTTGCCTCCGCTTTACGCAATTCATAAGCAGTACGGCGTCTGATAACGACTTTTTGGTGATCTAGATAATGCACCAGGCATTGCTTTAAATTTAATACCTTCGGCTCACCGTCAACAAGCGCCAGCATGTTAATCCCGAAGGAAGTTTGCAGGGCCGTTTGTTTGTAAAGATTGTTCAGGATAACATGCGCATTGGCATCTCGTCTGATTTCAATGACAATCCGCATACCGTTCCGGTCAGATTCATCACGCAAATCAGTTATTCCTTCAATTTTCTTATCTCTGACAAGATCAGCAATCTTCTCAATTAGACGCGCTTTATTCACCTGATAAGGGAGTTCTGTTACTAAAATTCTTTCTTTCCCCGACGAGGTTTCTTCAATTTCCGCTTTTGCCCGAATCGTAATAGAACCTCTTCCGGATTCATATGCCTTGCGAATTCCGCTTCTGCCTAAAATTTGTCCGGCAGTCGGGAAATCCGGTCCAGGAATGAATTCCATCAGCTCTTGGATTGTTATGTCCTTGTTCTCGCTTACGGCAAGCACTCCGTCAATAATTTCTCCAAGCTGGTGCGGCGGTATATTTGTAGCCATTCCGACTGCAATACCGGCTGCTCCATTTACAAGCAGGTTTGGGAATCTTGACGGCATGACAACAGGTTCTCTCTCTGAACCATCATAGTTATCTTGATAATCAATCGTGTCTTTTGTAATGTCTCGCAGAATTTCCATGGCGATCTTAGACATTCTGGCTTCGGTGTACCGCATCGCAGCGGCTGAGTCTCCGTCTACAGAACCAAAGTTTCCGTGACCGTCCACCAGCATATAACGGTAGTTGAAATCCTGCGCCATTCTGACCATAGATTCATATACCGCTGAATCACCGTGAGGATGGTATTTCCCGATAACTTCTCCGACGATACGAGCCGATTTTTTATACGGCTTGTCACTCGTCATGCCTAAATCATTCATCGCGTATAAAATCCGTCTGTGAACCGGTTTTAAACCGTCACGCACATCCGGCAGTGCCCGGGATACGATAACGCTCATCGCATAATCCAAAAAGGACGTGCGCATTTCCTGACTGATATTTATTTCACGAACTTTTGGTGTGTTTTGTTCACTCATTAAAAAACCTCCCTGAAGTATCACATGAAATTATGTGGGAGTAGATTGTCCATTATGATCTTCAATACGATTTCACTATTCTCCATTATATCAATAAACTTATACTTATACACATTAAATTACTAGAATATATAGGTTTTACAAGAATCCCTGCGTCCTGTCCTATTCAGAAAAAAGCCTTATTTCTTATTGGAAATAAGGCTTTGTATTATTAGATATCGAGATTTTTTACGTATCTCGCATTTGCTTCTATGAAATTTCTGCGCGGTTCTACTTTGTCTCCCATCAGCATTTCGAACGTTTCATCCGCATCCATTGCATCCTCTAGAGTCACCTGCAGAAGCGTTCTTGAGCCCGGGTCCATAGTTGTCTCCCAAAGCTGGGTGGCATTCATTTCACCGAGACCTTTGTAACGCTGCAATCCAGGCTTAGGCGTTTGAGGAAGAGTTTGCAACAATTCCTCAAGCTGCTTGTCATTGTATGCATATTCAACACGTTTACCCTGCTGGACTTTGTAGAGCGGCGGCTGCGCGATGTACACGTAGCCATTTTCGATAATCTGACGCATATATCTGTAAAAGAACGTCAACAGCAATGTTCTGATGTGCGCGCCGTCAACGTCGGCATCTGTCATAATGACGACTTTGTGATAACGGGCTTTTTCTAAGTTGAAATCTTCCCCGATACCTGTGCCGAGTGCAGTAATCATAGAACGAACTTCATTGTTAGAAAGAATTTTATCAAGCCTTGCTTTTTCAACGTTTAGGATTTTACCTCTTAGCGGCAAAATGGCTTGGAAATGCCTGTCACGTCCCTGTTTTGCAGATCCTCCGGCAGAGTCACCCTCTACGATATATAACTCGGAGATGCTCGGGTCTTTCGAAGAGCAGTCCGCTAATTTACCGGGAAGGTTTGAAATCTCCAAAGCGCTTTTGCGGCGCGTTAATTCACGCGCTTTTTTCGCAGCCATTCTTGCTCTTGCTGCCATTAAACCTTTGTCAACGATTTTTTTGGCCGCATCTGGATTTTCCAGCATAAATGTTTCCAACGCCGCAGAAAATAACGTATCTGTGATCGTCCGCGCCTCTGAGTTGCCTAGTTTTGTTTTCGTTTGGCCTTCGAACTGCGGATCCGGGTGTTTGATCGAGATAATCGCGGTAAGCCCTTCTCTCACATCATCTCCGCTTAAGTTTGGATCATTTTCTTTTATGAGTCCTTTTTTTCTGGCGTAATCATTGATGACACGAGTCAGCCCCGTTTTAAAACCGGCTTCGTGGGTACCGCCTTCGTACGTGTTGATATTGTTTGTAAATGAGTAAATATTGCTTGTGTAGCTGTCATTGTATTGCAGAGCGACTTCAACCGTAATGCCGTCCTTTTCGCCTTCAATATAAATCGGCTCTTCATGGACAACTTCTTTGGAGCGGTTTAAATACTCTACATAGCTTTTAATTCCGCCTTCGTAATGATACTCATTTTTGCGCTCTTGGCCTTCACGTTTATCTTCAATCGTGATGTTTACGCCTTTTGTCAAAAAGGCTAGTTCGCGAACACGGTTAGCAAGCAAATCATATTCATACTCAGTTGTTTCCGTGAAGATTTCAGGATCTGGAACAAAGTGTGTAGTCGTTCCTGTATGATCCGTTTCGCCAATAACCTCAAGATCAGAAACTGGGACACCGCGGTTATAGACTTGACGATGGATTTTTCCGTCACGGTGAACAGTCACATCAAGCTCTGTTGATAACGCGTTAACGACCGAGGCACCTACACCGTGCAATCCTCCGGACACTTTATATCCGCTTCCGTCAAATTTTCCGCCGGCGTGAAGCACAGTCATAATGACTTCAACCGCAGGACGACCCATTTTCTCATGAATACCGACTGGAATCCCGCGGCCATTATCAATTACCGTGATGCTGTTGTCTTTTTCAATTTGGATATTGATATCTGTACAATAACCGGCCAAGGCTTCGTCAATACTATTGTCGACAATTTCCCATACCAGATGGTGAAGGCCTTTACTGTTGGTTGAACCGATGTACATCCCCGGTCTTTTACGAACAGCTTCCAATCCTTCTAGTACCTGTATCTGATTTTCATCATAACTATTTTGCTGCTGTTCCATAGCCACGTTATTCACCTACACTTTTCTTAAACAATATATTCGTTATAAAAAATCACTAAGAATCTATTTCAACCATAAATTGCGCACGTTTTTTTAATGTGCTGGAAGATAAGGGAGAGTAATATATATTCTGAACCGTGACTACGATAGATTTGGGTGTGCCGTTTACGGAAGGCACCAGCTTGTGTTTCTGTTTTTCCAGAAATTCTTCAACAATTGGCGACATGTTGGCTTTAAAATCAAAAATGCCAATAATATCGCGTGTTGAAACCACAAAATCATCACCTAAATGAATATACAATTGCTCACCTCTTTTCTTCACTTCACTAACGTACCGTTTTGCACACGGAACATTCCTGCTTGCCGTAAGGTTTCGTGATCAATGCCATCAACGCTTGTCGTTGTGACAAACGTTTGTACACGGCCCTGGATGGTATGAAGCAAGTGCGATTGGCGATAATCATCCAGCTCACTCAGCACATCATCCAATAGTAAAATGGGATATTCTCCGATTTCTTCATGGATCAGGTCAATCTCAGCCAGCTTAAGGGATAATGCCGTCGTCCGCTGCTGTCCTTGAGACCCATACGTCTGCACATCGCGTCCGTTCACATAGAAAAGAACATCATCCCGATGAGGTCCAGACAGCGTGACGCCGCGCTCGATTTCTTTTTCTCTTAATTTAGAAAACGCTTCTTGATAGCTATCTCCTATTTTCGACAAGTCTTCAGGATCTGATACCTCAAGCGCCGTATGGTACTTCAGCGTCAATTCCTCAAGCCCTCTTGAGATGCCCGAATGGATAGGCTGCGCCCATTTTTCGAGCTGTGCCGTGAACTGCAGACGTTTTACGACGACTTTTGCGGCAACTTCAATAAGCTGATCAGTCAGAACATCAAGCATTGTTCTGTCAGTTTGTTTTCTTGTTTGCAGCTGCTTCAAAAAATGATTTCGCTGGGAAAGAATCTTCTGGTAAAGAGAAAGGTCATACAGGTAGACGGGAGAAACTTGGCCGATTTCCATGTCAAGAAATCTCCGTCTCACTTGAGGGCTTCCCTTTACAAGGTTTAAATCTTCCGGTGCAAACATGATGGTGTTGAGGGCGCCGACATACTGGCTGAGCTTTTGCTGTTCGATATGATTGACCTTGCCCTTTTTACCCTTTTTGGAGATGACGAGCTGCATCGGGATCGCTCCGTTTTGCTTCATCACTCTTCCCTCTATTTTAGCATAGTCTTTGTCCCACCGGATAAGTTCTTTGTCATTTGAAGTCCGATGCGATTTTGCCATGGACAAGACATAGATCGCTTCCATGAGGTTTGTTTTCCCCTGAGCATTTTCTCCAATGATCACATTTACTTTATTTTCAAATTGAAGTTCAGCATGTTCATAGTTGCGGTAAGATGTCAGTTCTAAGTTCTGGATATACAATCAGTGTCACCCGCTTTAATTGACGACTTGAAATGAACCAAATCCTTCAATCTCTACCACATCTCCAACATACAGCTTTCTGCCGCGGCGATTGTCCGGCTCATTGTTCACAAGCACTTCATGCTCGCTCAAAAACCACTTTGCCATGCCGCCTGACTGAATCACATCGGCTAATTTCAGAAATTGCCCGAGTGTAATCATCTCTGTATCAATAGAAATCGGATTTGCCATTATATCGACCTCTTTCAAATATCACTAATATCTAATTGTACTAAAAAAAAACGAATTAGGGAAAGGGAAAACTTGACGGAGCAGATTACGAATAGAAAAGCTGCCGAGCAGGTCGGCAGCCGTATATCGGATTAATAGGTTCTGACAGGGAGGATAAGCTGTACGATTGTTTCATCATTCGGCGTGCGAATTAAGAAAGGTCTCATAGCTCCTGTAAAGCTTACACGTATCTCTGCTCCTTCAAGCACCTTTAATGCATCCAGCATATATTTTGGACTAAATGAGATATTTAATTCCTCACCCTCGATTTGATCTGCTAGAACCGCTTCCACCACTTTTCCGATTTCAGGTGAATTAGAAGAAATCTCAATTGATTCAGCAGGTTTTGCAGAAAGCTTCACCACGTTATTGCGTCCTTCTCTGGCTAATAGAGATGCACGATCAATCGCCTGAAGGAATTCTTTTGTGTTCACAATGATTTCTGTCTTGCTCTCTTGCGGGATAAGGCTGGTTGTATCCGGATAATTTCCATCCAGCAGGCGTGAGAAGAACAAGACGTTTTTTGCTTTAAACAGAACCTGGGTTTCTGTAATGACGATATCTACAAGTTCTTGGTTGTCATCCAAAATCTTGCTGAGTTCAGTTAAGCTCTTACCCGGAATCACGACGTTATAGGATCTGTCTTCTGAAATATCAAGTTTGGCTTTTCTTAAAGCTAAGCGGTGGCTATCCGTTGCAGTGCATAATAATTCACTTTTCTCCACCTTCCAGTTTACACCTGTCAAGATAGGGCGTGTTTCTGAGGTGGACACCGCAAACACTGTTTGTCTAATTAGGTTTTTTAATAAATCCGTAGGAATCTGAATCGCATGATGCTCTTCAATCTGCGGCAAGTGCGGATACTCATCGGCATCAAGCCCATTTAGGTTAAATTCGGCTTTTCCAGAGCGGATAATCGTCAGATATTGATTTTGCACTTCGATTTCTACAGTTGCCATCGGGAGTTTTTTTACAATCTCACTAAAGAAGCGGGCTTGTAATACAATGCTGCCTGGCTGTCCAATCGTAACGATTTCTTTATCTCCTTCTTCTTTTGGAATAAAAGACTCGATGGAAATATCTGAATCGCTTCCAGTAAAAGATACCCCTTCATCTGAGGCAACGATCTTAATACCGGTCAAAATCGGAATTGTAGTTCTGGATGAAACTGCTTTTAATACATCTTGGACACTTTCAACAAGACGATCTTTTTGAATCGTAAATTTCATTTTTATCCTCCTAACGGATAATGTTTAATATATATATTTTTTTAAAAAAAGTAGTAGAAGTAATAGTAGGGCTTGTGGATTTGTGGATAAGTTGTGAAAAAGACAGGAAACACAGCCTATCCACATGTGGACAGACTGTGCATGACTTTAGAAAAGTTATTCACACTTCTCCCGATTTATCCCCGGCCCTATTATTTAAGCTGTTCCTTAATTTCTTTTACATGCTGCTGAAGCTGTTCATCATCTGCCAGCAGTTTTGAAATTTTTTCATGTGCATGAATAACGGTTGTATGGTCACGTCCTCCGAATTCCTCTCCGATTTTAGGGAGAGAGGAGTCAGTCATTTCTCTCGATAAGTACATAGCGATTTGACGCGGGAATGCTACCGATTTTGTCCGTTTTTTTGCTTTGAAATCCTCAAGCTTAATATTGAATTGCTGGCCTACTACTCTCTGAATTTCTTTTATTGTAATCACTTTCGGTTTTGAGGAAGGAATAATATCTTTTAATGCCTCAGCGGCCAGATCGGCATTGATATCTTTATTAATTAAAGATGAATAAGCAACGACCCTGATTAACGCCCCTTCCAGCTCCCGAATGTTGCTGTCGATTTGATTTGCGATGTAAAGCATAACCTCGTTCGGAATATCCAAGCCTTCCGCTTTAGCTTTTTTTCTTAAAATCGCAATTCTCGTTTCTAAATCAGGAGGCGTGATATCTGTAATCAGACCCCATTCAAAGCGTGAACGCAATCTGTCTTCAAGTGTCGGAATTTCTTTAGGCGGTCTATCACTTGAAATGACGATTTGTTTGCTTTCTTCGTGCAGCGTGTTAAAAGTATGGAAAAATTCTTCTTGCGTTTGTTCTTTCCCGGCTAAAAATTGAATATCATCTATCAAAAGCACATCAACATTTCGGTAGCGATTGCGGAAATCAACTGCTTTATTATCCCGAATAGAGTTGATGAACTCGTTAGTAAATTTCTCAGAAGACAGATAAACCACTTTGGCAGAAGGATTATGATCTATTACATAATGGCCGATCGCGTGCATTAAGTGTGTTTTCCCTAAGCCAACGCCCCCGTAGATAAATAAAGGGTTGTATGCTTTTGCAGGTGCTTCCGCTACTGCCAGGGAAGCTGCGTGAGCGAATCGGTTTCCAGATCCGATGACAAAAGTATCAAATGTATATTTTGGGTTGAGCATATTTTGAGGAAAATCAGATGTATCTTCTTTTACCGCTTTTTTGACTTGCGGTTTAGGCATAAAGTCTTCGACATCTTGATTTTGAGGAATGACAAACTTAATGCTCAATTCTTCCCCGGTTAATTCATATATAGTATCTGCAATGAGATGCAAGTATCTGGACTCCAGCCAGTCTCTGGCAAATTCATTAGGAGCGGTAATTGTCAATGTATCTCCTTGCAGTGAGTGGGCTTTCGTTGATTTCATCCAAGTCTCGAAACTCGGTTTGCTCAATTTTTTTTCGATTTGAGCAAGGGCTTGGTTCCACAGGTCTAATATATTTTCCATCTTCCGGCACGTCCCTCCTTTTCTAAGAAAATAACGTCTTTTCCTGTTATAGAACACAAAAAAAGAGCAAATGGCGGTAACCATTCGTACACATTAAATGTTGAAAACATATAATATAGTAGATAAATAGCTTTTCGACAAATTTCACAACTTGTGGACAACTTTCTACACATGCTGTGTGAAATCAATCCACAAGTTATCCACAGTTTGTGGATAATGAGTGAAAGCAAGATTAGTAATCAAGAGTTAAAACACAAATATAATACCAAATTAAACGAGAGCTTGCAATGGTTGTCACAATCTTATCCACAAAGCGGACAACCTGTTGAAAAAAATTTGTCCACAGGGGTTGGCTGTGTGAAAATGTTGTCGATAACCTTTGTGGATATTGAAAAAAGGGAAAAAAGATATCCACATCGCGTATTTTCAGCTCAGAATGTTATTTGAATCAGGACTTTTTTTCGTTAATTTCAGGAATCTGAAAAATAAGGTTTCGAAAGTCGAGAAGGTATGGTATCCTATTATGGTTGCAAGAAATAAAAGCACTAGTGAAGTTGACAATGAATAGGTAACGCAAATATAATAAGTAAGACTGTCTTTAACAGCTATTCCTCGAGGGAGGTGTCATAAATGAAAAGAACATTCCAACCGAATAACCGTAAACGCAGTAAAGTTCATGGCTTCAGAAGCCGTATGAGTTCAAAAAACGGTCGTCTAGTTTTAGCACGCCGTCGCCGCAAAGGCAGAAAAGTATTATCAGCTTAGGCCACTGAATAATGTCAGTGGTCTTTTTTCACTTTAAGGGAAAAGATATATGTGATGTGTATGAGCAGGGGATCTCCCTGTCTCTGCGCATCTCATTTTCAAATAAAATTAAAAGTTTCTGCCAGCCAGTATCGGAGTGAGTCAATTTGAAGAAGCGAAATCGTTTAAAGAAAAATGAAGATTTTCAAAAAGTGTTCAAGCATGGCACATCAGTAGCGAATCGCCAGTTTGTCTTATATACGCTTGATCAGCCTGAAAACGATGAGCTGCGCGTTGGTCTTTCCGTCAGCAAAAAAATTGGCAATGCAGTAATGCGAAATCGGATAAAACGTTTGATCCGGCAAGCTTTTCTAGAAGAGAGAGACAGACTGAAGCAAAAGGATTACATTATTATTGCCAGAAAACCAGCAAGTCAGCTGACATTTGAGGAAACGAAAAAAAGTCTGCAGCATTTATTCAGGAAGGCCTCATTATATAAGAAAACTTCGTCAAAAAAGTAGATGCCACTGCTTTCTTAAAACTTTTAAAAGCGCTTCCTTTCTGGTTGATCAGAAAAAGACACCATTTAAAACTGAAAGATGCTAAAATACATACAAGTATGTTTTGTAATAAGAGAGTGTAAAGAATGATTATAGGAGGAAATGTTGTTGAAAAGGAGAATATGGTTGCTATTAAGTATGGTCGGCGTATTCATGCTATTGGCTGGATGCTCGAGCGTCAAAGAGCCGATCACTGCAGATAGTCCGCATTTTTGGGACAAGTACGTAGTATTTCCATTGTCTGAGCTCATTACGTATGTTGCGAAATTGACGGGAGACAACTATGGACTGTCAATTATTATTGTTACAATTTTAATCCGTTTATTAATTTTGCCGCTGATGATCAAGCAGCTGAGAAGCTCGAAAGCGATGCAGGCTTTACAGCCGGAAATGCAAAAGCTCAAAGAAAAATACAGCTCAAAGGATCAAAAAACGCAGCAAAAACTTCAGCAGGAAACAATGGCTTTATTTCAAAAGCATGGCGTCAACCCATTGGCAGGGTGTTTCCCGATTTTAATTCAAATGCCGATTTTAATCGGATTCTATCATGCGATCATGAGAACACAGGCGATTTCAGAGCACAGTTTCTTATGGTTTGACTTAGGAGAAAAAGATCCTTTCTATATTCTTCCGATTGTTGCCGGTGTTGCTACTTTCGTACAGCAAAAATTAATGATGGCGGGCAATGCGCAGCAAAATCCGCAAATGGCAATGATGCTTTGGATTATGCCGATTATGATCATTGTGTTTGCGATCAACTTCCCGGCGGCGCTTTCTCTTTATTGGGTAGTCGGTAACTTGTTTATGATTGCGCAAACTTTCCTCATTAAAGGGCCTGATATTAAAAAAGATCCTCAGCCGCAAAAAGCCGGAGGAAAGAAAAAGTGAGGAATGTGACTGCTGCAGGGCGAAATGTCGATGAAGCAGTACAGTCCGGATTACGAGAACTGCAATTAACGAAGGATGAAGTTGAAATTACCGTTATTGAAGAGGGAAACAAAGGTTTTCTCGGTATATTCGGCAAAAAGCCGGCAATCGTGAAGCTGGCTGAAAAATTTGATCCGATTCAGGAAACAAAGATGTATCTTGAAAGAATTGCCGAATCCATTGCCGGAAAGTCTGATGTAACTGTAAAAGAAAGCAAAAAGGCAGTGAGTTTCCATATAACGGGTGAAAAAGCGGCATTGTTAATTGGAAAAAGAGGACAAACCTTAAATGCACTTCAAACTTTGACCCAGCTTGTCCTTAATCGTTATTCAGATCAGTATTTAAATGTGACGGTAGATGCAGAAAACTACCGTTTGAAAAGGAAAGAGACGCTGAGTCAGCTGGCTGTGAGACTGGCAGACCAGGTTTTGAAAACGAAAAAAGATGTTCATTTAGAACCGATGCCGTCCAGTGAAAGAAAAATCATTCATGATGCTCTTTCCAGATATGCAAATCAGCAGATCGAAACGTATTCAATGGGTGAAGGCGAAAATCGCCACCTCGTTATTTCCCAGAAAAGATAACATAAAACCGAAGTCCGATAAAAATCGGAGCTTCGGTTTTTTTGTATAGAAAAATCTATTTTTCCTTGTAATATCAGGCTTTTTCCGTTTAAGTTTTTCCTTTTTAGGTGTATCCTGTTGATAAAAAGGAAGTTCAGGAAATAAAATTAATTGTTATTCACATGTGGATAAGTTAAAGTAATAAGGGATGAATTTCTAAGTCTGTGGATAACACATCTTCCACTTCGAACCAAACTATGTTATCTTTTAGTTTTGGCATAATAAAATATTTTTTTATATAGATGAATGAGAGTATAGAAAAGAGAGGTGAACAACATGGATACAATTGCGGCCATTTCTACACCGATGGGAGAGGGTGCGATTGCTATTGTGCGGCTGAGCGGACCGGAAGCAATCCAGATCGCCGACAGAATGTATAAAGGGCCGAAAGGGAAAACGATCAGTTCGGTCGAATCACACACGATTCATTACGGCCATATTGTAGACAAACGTACGGATCGGGTCGTGGAGGAAGTAATGGTATCGGTGTTAAAAGCACCGAGAACTTTTACACGTGAAGATGTTATAGAAATAAACTGCCACGGGGGAATTGTGACAGTAAACCAAGTGCTCCAGCTCGCCTTAAGAGAGGGAGCGAGACTGGCTGAGCCTGGTGAATTCACGAAACGCGCGTTTTTAAATGGGCGAATCGACCTTTCACAGGCGGAAGCGGTGATGGACTTAATCAGAGCGAAAACGGATCGGGCAATGAACGTCGCTATGAATCAAATGGAAGGGCGTCTCTCTGCTTTGGTGCGCCGTTTGCGTGATGATATTTTAGAAACGCTGGCCCATGTTGAGGTAAATATAGATTATCCGGAGTATGATGATGTAGAAGAAATGACACATCAGCTTTTAGTTGAAAAGGCAAGCTCCGTTAAAAAAGAAATTGAGGCGCTGCTTAGAACGTCTGAGCAGGGCAAAATTTTGCGGGAAGGTCTTTCTACTGTCATTATCGGCCGTCCGAATGTCGGAAAGTCTTCTCTTCTTAACAGTCTGGTTCATGAGGCAAAAGCTATTGTTACCGATATTCCGGGTACGACACGGGATGTGATTGAGGAATACGTGAATGTAAGAGGTGTTCCGCTTCGTCTTGTTGATACTGCGGGTATTCGTGAAACAGAGGATATTGTTGAACGAATAGGTGTTGAACGCTCTCGTCAGGTTCTGAAGGAAGCAGACCTGATTTTACTTGTGCTTAATTATAGTGAAGAGCTTTCTGAAGAAGACGTGAAGCTTTTTGAAGCCGTTGAGGGAATGGACGTCATCGTCATTATGAATAAGACTGACCTCGAGGCGAAAATTGACATAGAACGTGTACGCGAGCTGGCCAATGGACGTCCTGTTGTAACGACATCTCTTCTAAAAGAAGAAGGCGTTAATGATTTGGAGGAAGCGATTCAATCGCTATTCTATACAGGTGCTATTGAAAGCGGAGATTTAACGTATGTCAGCAATACACGCCATATATCAATTTTACAGGAAGCAAAACGCGCCATTGAAGACGCGCTTAGCGGCATCGAACAGGATGTCCCGATCGACATGGTGCAGATTGATCTTACAAGATGCTGGGAGCTTCTGGGCGAAATCATTGGAGACGCTGTCCATGAAAGCTTAATTGATCAGCTCTTTTCACAGTTCTGTTTAGGAAAATAAATAAAGGAGGAACTAGAATCATGGGGTATGAAGCAGGCCAATACGATGTGATAGTGATTGGCGCCGGGCATGCCGGTGTTGAGGCTGCCCTCGCATCAGCACGTCAAGGCGCCAAAACGCTTGTCTTGACCATCAACTTAGATATGGTTGCGTTTATGCCATGTAATCCGTCTGTCGGCGGTCCTGCAAAAGGGATTGTCGTCCGCGAAATTGACGCGCTTGGCGGAGAAATGGGCAGAAATATTGATAAAACGCATATTCAAATGAGAATGCTGAATACAGGAAAAGGTCCTGCTGTCCGTGCGCTGCGTGCGCAAGCAGATAAATTCCAATATCAGCATGAAATGAAAAATACGCTTGAAAAAGAACCAAACTTAACGCTGCTGCAAGGAATTGTAGAGCGTCTGATCATTGAAGACGGCGAGTGCCGCGGTGTCATTACACAAACCGGTGCGAATTACCGCGCGAAAGCAGTTGTTATGACGACAGGAACATATTTGAGAGGACGTATCATTCTCGGTGATCTTTCTTACTCAAGCGGTCCGAACAACCAGCAGCCTTCTATTAAGCTTTCTGAGCATTTGGAAGAACTGGGCTTCGACCTTGTTCGTTTTAAAACAGGTACGCCGCCTCGCGTCAAAAGCGACACGATTGATTACAGCAAAACAGAAATCCAGCCTGGTGACGAAGTGCCTCGCGCTTTCTCATATGAAACGGTTGAATATATCACAGATCAGCTTCCTTGCTGGCTGACATATACGAGCCCTGAGACACATGAAATTATTGACAGCAACCTGCACCGTTCACCGATGTATTCCGGTATGATCAAAGGTACAGGTCCGAGATACTGCCCGTCAATTGAAGATAAAGTTGTTCGTTTTAATGATAAACCGCGTCATCAAATTTTCCTTGAGCCAGAAGGCAGAAATACGCAGGAAGTTTATGTTCAAGGTTTGTCTACTAGTCTTCCAGAGGACGTGCAGCAAAGAATGCTTGCAACGATTCCGGGCCTGGAAAACGTTCAAATGATGAGAGCCGGCTATGCGATTGAGTACGACGCGATTGTACCGACTCAGCTATGGCCGACGCTTGAAACGAAAAAAATTACAAATCTCTATACTGCCGGCCAAATTAACGGAACATCCGGTTATGAAGAAGCTGCAGGACAAGGGATTATGGCGGGAATCAATGCAGGACGAAAAGCGCTTGGAAAAGAAGAAGTGATTCTAAGCCGTTCTGACGCCTACATTGGTGTTCTCATTGATGACCTTGTGACGAAAGGGACAAATGAGCCATACCGTCTTTTGACATCTCGCGCTGAATACAGATTGCTTCTTCGTCATGACAATGCAGATCTGCGTCTGACAGAAATCGGCCACCGCATTGGATTGATTTCTGATCAACGATTTGCGGCTTTTGAGAAGAAAAAAGCGGCGATCGAAGCGGAGAAAAAACGTCTGCATTCTGTGATTATCAAGCCGTCTCCAGAAAATCAAGAATATATCCGTTCTCTTGGCGGAAGCGAATTGAAAGATGGGGTACGCGGCACAGACTTGATGAAACGTCCTGAAATGAACTATGAAACTGTTACAAAACTGGCGCCGCCAGAAGTGCCGGTTCCGCAAGAAGTGGCAGAACAAGTAGAAATTCAAGTGAAATATGAAGGGTATATTGAAAAATCCCTTCAGCAAGTGGAAAAACTGAAGAAGATGGAAAACAAAAAAATCCCTGATCGAATTGATTATGACGCAATTAAGGGGATTGCAACCGAGGCTCGTCAAAAGCTGAAAAACGTACGGCCTTTGTCTGTTGCCCAAGCTTCCCGTATTTCCGGTGTGAACCCGGCAGACATTTCAATTCTATTGGTATATTTAGAGCAGGGCCGCATTGCGAAGATAGCCGAGTAGAAAGGATGACGGCATGAATATTGAAGAATTCACTTCTGGACTGGCGGAAAAAGGGATCTCCCTTTCTCCTCGTCAGCTGGAGCAATTTGAGCTGTATTACGATATGCTGGTTGAGTGGAATGAAAAAATCAATCTGACTTCGATTACAGAGAAAAAAGAAGTGTATCTGAAGCATTTTTATGATTCCATTACAGCTGCATTTTATGTCGACTTCAATCAGATGAATACGATTTGTGATGTCGGAGCGGGAGCGGGTTTTCCGAGTCTGCCGATTAAAATATGTTTTCCGCACCTTCATGTCACAATCGTAGATTCACTAAACAAACGAATAACGTTTTTAGAAAAGCTGTCTGAAGCTTTACAATTGGAGAATACGACATTTTGCCATGACAGAGCTGAAACATTCGGGCAACGGAAGGACGTAAGGGAAAGCTATGATATCGTGACAGCGCGAGCGGTTGCGAGACTCTCTGTTTTAAGTGAGCTTTGCCTGCCTCTGGTTAAGAAAAACGGTTTATTTGTTGCTTTAAAAGCCGCATCTGCTGAAGAAGAATTAAACGCAGGGAAAAAAGCAATCACAACGCTTGGAGGAGAACTTGAGAATACCCATTCCTTTAAGCTGCCTATTGAAGAAAGCGATCGTAATATTATGGTGATACGCAAGATCAAAAATACACCTAAGAAGTATCCAAGAAAACCGGGAACTCCTAATAAATCGCCAATTGAAGGGTAATTTAGACAGCCTGATATGACAATACCATCATATTTTCTTCAAAATTAATGACGGTACAGCAGGAAAAACCATGAGAAAATAGAATTATAAAAATGGCAGTTTTTAAAGGTGGTGTAGGTACATGAAGCATTCATTCTCTCGTTTCTTCGGGCTTGGTGAGAAGGAACAGGAACCGGAGATTGCTGAACATGAGACAAACAAAGAAGAGATTCTGGAAATACCGGTAAATGCTATCGTTCCCAACCGTTTTCAGCCACGCACCATTTTCTCAGATGAAAAAATCAAAGAGTTAGCAATGACCATTCATACACACGGCATTATTCAGCCGATTGTTGTCAGGCATACAGAAGAAGAAGGCCAATACGAACTCATTGCAGGTGAAAGACGCTGGAGAGCGGTGCAATCGCTCGAGTGGGAAAAGATTCCGGCCATTATTAAGGATTTTTCCGACACGGAAACCGCTTCTGTGGCGTTAATTGAAAATTTGCAACGTGAGGAATTGTCTTCGATTGAGGAAGCGCATGCCTACGCAAGGCTCCTTGAGCTTCATGATTTAACACAGGAAGCACTGGCGCAGCGTTTAGGAAAAGGGCAGTCAACGATTGCGAACAAACTGCGGCTATTAAAGCTGCCTCAGCCGGTTCAAGACGCAATCATGGAGAAGAAAATCACAGAGCGTCATGCCAGAGCGCTGATTCCCCTGAAACAGCCTGAGCTCCAAGTCACACTGCTCACAGAGATAATTGAGAAAAGCTTAAATGTAAAGCAGACAGAAGACCGCGTGGTTAAAATGCTGGAGCAAGGCCAGAGAAAACCAAAGCCTAGACGCAAAGCGTTCAGCAGGGATACTAGAATTGCAATGAACACGATTCGCCAGTCACTGTCAATGGTTGAAGACAGCGGCGTAAAATTGAATACGGAAGAAGAGGAATTTGAAGAATATATTCAATTGACGATTCGCATACCAAAATAAAAGCTCTCCTGCTGTCCAGGAGAGCTTTTTCGCTAAAAGGGAATTAATTACTTTTAGTCACAATTGTTATATTAGAATTCTTTTCTTTGAGCTTGTGGATAAATTCTTCCGTGTCTTTTGGAGAAATGACTGCATGTCCCCAGCCTCCCCGATAATAAATCGTAATCGCACGCCGTGAGCCAATAAGCCGAAAACCTGACCACAGCTTCTTTTGCTGAATCACTTTGTCGATTTTTTCGTAAGGAATTTGATGTTTGATCAATCCGGCTTTAATGATCAAACGGTGCTCCTTCAATACATATTTCAGATCAATGAAACTCCAAATGATGAGCACGTTGAAAAGAGTCAGCAGAACAAAAATGATCCAGCCGGATATCCTCATATGTCCCAGCACAAAAGGAACTATGGCATCTGCTTGTATCAGTAATATGAGAAACACAATCATAAGAGTAACGGGTGCATCTCTTTTTGTTTTGTAAACCATATGATCACCGTCCTGTTTGTACTTTCTGCATTGTAACTTCTTCTTTTTTTCTATTAGAAATCCCTTTTTTAAGTCAAAAAAACATATCAGTTTTAGAATTTATAAGAGAAAGCAATAAAGCGCTGATTAAATTTTTCAAATATTCCCTTCTGATAAAAAACAAAATGATGAAAAAAGTGAAACGCTTTAATCTTTTTTTGATAAAATAGAAACATGACAGTACATGTTCATGTGAAAGTAGGTGACATCGTGGGAAAAATCATAGCAATTACGAACCAAAAAGGCGGAGTCGGAAAAACAACGACGTCTGTCAACCTTGGAGCATGCTTAGCTTACATAGGGAAAAGGGTTCTGCTGGTAGATATTGATCCGCAGGGGAATGCAACGAGCGGATTGGGGATTGAAAAAGCCGATGTAGATCAGTGTGTGTACGATATTTTAGTAGATGATGCAGATGTAATAGATATTATTAAAGCGACTTCAGTAGAGAATTTGGATGTGATTCCTGCGACGATACAGCTTGCAGGAGCTGAGATCGAGCTGGTTCCGACAATTTCAAGAGAAGTGAGACTTAAGAGAGCGCTTGAAGCAGTGAAGCAGAATTATGATTATATTATTATTGATTGTCCTCCGTCATTGGGATTGCTGACAATTAACGCGTTGACTGCTTCAGATTCAGTTGTGATTCCTGTACAGTGCGAATACTATGCCTTGGAGGGACTGAGCCAATTATTAAATACCGTACGTCTTGTGCAAAAGCATTTGAATACTGATTTAATGATTGAAGGCGTATTGCTGACGATGCTTGATGCCCGGACAAATCTTGGCATTCAAGTGATTGAAGAGGTAAAAAAATACTTTAGAGATAAAGTATATCAGACTGTTATTCCGCGTAATGTCCGTCTGAGTGAGGCACCGAGTCACGGTAAACCCATCATTTTATACGATCCGCGGTCAAGAGGTGCGGAAGTATATTTAGATTTAGCAAAGGAAGTGGCTGCGAATGGCTAAAGGCCTTGGAAAAGGGATTAATGCGTTGTTTAATCAGGTTGATTTGTCTGAAGAGACAGTTGAGGAAATCAAAGTTACCGATTTACGCCCTAATCCTTATCAGCCAAGAAAACATTTTGACGACGAAGCTCTGGCCGAGCTCAAAGAATCTGTGCTGCAGCATGGCATTCTCCAGCCGCTTATCGTCAGAAAATCTTTAAAAGGCTATGATATCGTTGCGGGTGAACGGCGCTTTCGGGCGGCAAAGCTTGCAGGTTTAGAAACAGTTCCAGCGATTGTCCGTGAATTATCAGAGGCGTTAATGAGAGAAATTGCTTTACTGGAAAACCTTCAGCGTGAGGATTTATCACCGCTGGAAGAGGCTCAGGCTTATGACTCTTTGCTCAAACACTTAGATGTCACGCAAGAGCAGCTTGCAAAACGTCTCGGAAAAAGCAGGCCGCATATTGCCAACCATTTAAGATTGCTGACACTGCCTGAGAACATTCAGCAGCTGATTGCGGAAGGCACGCTCTCTATGGGGCATGGCCGCACACTTCTTGGTTTGAAAAATAAAAACAAGCTTGAACCGCTTGTGCAAAAAGTGATTGCAGAACAGCTTAACGTTCGCCAGCTTGAGCAGCTGATTCAGCAATTAAATCAGAATGTTCCACGTGAAACAAAGAAAAAAGAGCCTGTGAAAGATGCGATTATCAAAGAACGGGAATCGTATCTCCAAAATTATTTTGGTACAACAGTAAATATTAAGAGACAAAAGAAAAAAGGCAAAATCGAAATTGAGTTTTTCTCCAACGAGGATCTTGAACGGATCTTAGAGCTTTTATCAGAACGAGAATCGTAATGAAAGAAAACCATCTCTATTGAAGATGGTTTTTTGTTTTATAATCGTCCTGTGAGTCTTTGCAGCGGATTAAGCCGTTCCTGCCTCCACTCTGTTCGATCTGTTAAACTCAGTCCTTCAGCAAGAACATTTGCCATATTCATGACCAAGTGAAGCCTTGTATTTTGTAAAACAAAGTACTCCATGAAACCGCTCACATTTACAATTCCATTCACATGGAGATCTCCTACCTCAGGAAGATCCTTCTGTACACCGGCACCTGGCTTTAGTGGGCCATCTCCGATCTGGAATGAACCTACGCTTTTCACACGTCCTAAGCATGCATCAACCGCTACAATAAATGGGTTTTTATGTAATTTTTGAATTTCCATCAATTTGTCCTTCATGTTTACAGCATGCACAGGATCAGACAGAGTGCCATAGACGTGGAATCTGGTGAGCTGCATCTGTTTGAGTTTCATTCCTACGAGCGGGCCTAATGAGTCACCAGTTGAACGGTCTGTTCCGATACAAACCACAACAATCGGTCTGCCGGCAGCTTTACGTAAGGATGAAGAAAGAATCGTTTGTATTTGTTTTGCTGCAGCTGTATCTGTATGTGAAACATATTGCTTTACTCGTTCCTGAGAAGAAAAAAGCCCGCCTTTTCGATTCATAGGTTTCACTTCCTTGTTAGATATCGGAATTGCTAGGGATGTGTTTTTTTGGTATGTAAGGTTGTTTACATTATATCCAGCAGTTAGGTTTTTTATGCTTTGTGTCTGTTTACGGATTTTTGAATACAAAGAGGAGAAGATAGAGGTTATTTACAAGTATTGTGCCGCAGCGCTTCAGGTGAAGCAAGATATGGTCTGCTGTTTTGGTAATGGAGGAATCATTAATATGCGGAACGCCTAATGAAGATTACGATAAGATCGGAATAACTGAATGATTGAAAATGATATCTTGGTGAAGAAGCGTATAAAGGAATGGCCAAAGAAAGCGGAGGATGGGATTCTATGTTTTGACTGCCTGTTTAGGCGGTCTTTTTTTTATGTGTATTTTGTATAGTATTTTCACATTCAACCATTATTTTTTGTTTTCCTATGAAAATAGGCATTTTTGTTATTAACGCTCTATATAGTAACAATAACGGAAACAAGCTGAACTCTGTACTTATGAGGTGATAATGTTGTGGAGAGCCGGAATGAGGTGGATGCTGCTTATATTAGGCAGCCTGATCGGCGCCGGATATGCAAGCGGTCAGGAGATATGGCAGTTTTTTGGCGCAGAAAGCGGACTGGCTATTGTGCTGTTTACAGTGATGTTCATTTTCTCGTCTTATATTGTGATGAAAATCAGTTTTAAGGTTCAATCCACTCACTTTCTTCCGGTTCTTGAACATTTAATGGGACCGTGGCTGGCGAAAATTTATGATATTCTCATTGTCTTTTATTTATTTTCTACAACCATGGTGATGATCGCCGGAGGCGGAGTGACGCTGCAAATGTACAAGCTCCCTTTTTGGTGGGGAATTGCGCTGCTTTGCATCGTGACGGTGTGTTTGTTTTTCTGGGATGTGAAAGGGATTTTATCTGTGAATGGCATTTTAATTCCTATTTTAGTTGCCGGGCTGATGTATGCGTTATTTTCATTTCAGAGCACTCATCACCATACGTGGACGATAGATTTGAGTCGGCAGTATAACTGGCCTGCCAGCATTACGTTTACTTCTTTAAATATTCTTTCGGTTGTCGCGATTTTATCATCTGTCGGCAAAGAAATGAAAGGGCTGGGGGAAGCTAAAATCGCCAGTGTGGCCAGCGGTCTTATTTTTGGCGTGATCTCTTTTGTATATAATGAAACGTTGGTAGAACTGGCTGGCTCCCTTTCTCAATTTGAAATTCCGCTGTTTGCCATTCTGGAGGGTGCCCCTTATCTTCTTTTTTTATGTATGACTGCGGTGCTGTGCCTTGCGATATATACGACGACGGTGGCTGGTTTATTTGGATTATCCAGCCGGCTGATGGCTTTTCTTCACATGCCGAGATGGATGATCGTATTGATTCTGTTAGTGTTGATGGTGCCTTTTACTTCTTTCGGTTTTTCCGATTTAATCGCTTTTTTATATCCTATTTATGGAATGCTGAATCTTTATCTATTAGTTTGTTTGCTGTTATACCCTATTTTAAGTAAATGGAAATAAGAGGATTCCTTTCTTTTTGGGTATGATGATTGCTCTAATGATCAGTTTTTTTGTACAATAGATTCAGCAGTTTATGAAGAGAGGTGAAGGGTCTTGGCGGATAAAGACTTTGGCCTGAATGATGTTGTAGAAATGAAGAAACCGCACCCATGCGGAGCAAACAGATGGAAAATTATACGTATGGGAATGGATATTCGGATTAAATGTGAGGGTTGCTCTCACAGCGTGATGATTCCGAGAAAAGAATTTGAAAGAAAAGTAAAAAAAGTACTGGTCAAGCATGAGGAGCCTACTTCATAAAAAGGCTGACACTCATGCTTTTTCATATAGAAGGTAAGGAGAAGACGGCGATGAGCAAAGTGCATCAGTCAGCATGCCCTCTGAATTGCTGGGACAGCTGCGGTTTTGTGGTGACTGTTGATGACGGAAAGGTAACAAAAGTGGACGGAGATCCAAACCATCCGATTACGGAAGGGAAAATCTGCGGCCGCGGCAGAATGCTAGAAACGAAAACAAATTCGCCTGATCGGCTTCGCTATCCGATGAAAAAACAAAACGGCGAGTTTGTGCGGATTTCCTGGGAGCAGGCTCTTGATGAGATCGCCGATAAACTTCAGGACATTAAGGAGACGTCAGAAACAACAGCAGTTTTGCACAGCCATGATTATGCCAATAACGGTTTGTTAAAAGCGCTAGATCAGCGTTTTTTTAATGCGTATGGCGGTGTGACTGAGATTGTCGGAAGCATTTGCTGGGGCTCGGGTATAGAGGCGCAAAGCTGGGATTTCGGCCGTTCGTATGGGCACGGGCCGCTTGATATTTACAACAGCAAACACGTCGTTGTGTGGGGCAGAAATGTATCAAGGACAAATATGCACCTTTATCACCATTTGCAGCAGGCAAAGAAAAAGGGCGCAACGCTGACGGTGATTGATCCGATTTATAATCCGACTGCAAAACTGGCTGACCGTTATATTTCTGTAAAGCCGGGAATGGATGGCTGGCTTGCCGCGGCTGTTTTGAAGGTTCTGATTGAGACGGGAAGAACGGATGAGGATTTTATTTCTCAGCATTCTGTCGGGTTTGATGATGTAAAAGAGCTTTTGAGCACGGTTTCTCTCGAGGAGTTTACTGCGAAAACAGAAACTACGATGGAAGAGCTGGAGTTTCTTGCAGGTCTGTATGCGGATGGTCCGGTGTCTACTTTTATGGGGCTTGGTATGCAGCGGTATAAAAATGGCGGCGGGACGATTCGCTGGATTGATGCGCTTGTTGCGGCAAGCGGAAACGTTGGGATTAAAGGCGGCGGCGCAAATTTTGGCAATGTCCAGATTGGTGAAAGCTTTGCAAAAATGAAGCTGACGCTGCCGGAATTAAAAACGAAATCACGTTCTTTTTCAATGATGACACAGGCTGAAGAGGTTTTAACCGCTGATGATCCTGCGATCGAGATGATTATCGTGACATGCGGGAACCCGCTGACTCAGGTGCCAAACACAAATAAAGTTAGACAGGCGTTTGAAAAGGTTCCGGTGACTGTAGCGATTGATTCCATCATGACCGATACGGCAAAGCTGTGCGACTATGTTTTGCCGACTGCCACTGTTTTTGAAGAAGAGGATATTTATTATTCTAGTATGTACCATCATTTTGTTCAGTATGGGAAGAAGCTGGTGGAACCGCAGGGTGAAGCGAAGTCAGACAGATGGATATGGTCAGAGCTTGCAAAGCGCCTTGGATTTGGAGAGCTTTTTGAACACAGTACTGAAGAACTTTTGGAGATGGGGCTTTCTTCATTGGAGGCAGATGGTGTAACGCTTGAGCACTTGAAAGAAAAAGGCCACCTCCCGCTTCCGGTTAAACAGGTGCCGTGGGATGACTTTACGTTTCTGACGCCAAGCGGAAAATTTGAGTTCACCTCTTCATTAGCTGAAGAAAAAGGATTTAGCGGCGCACTTCAATTGGAAGTGCCTGAGGAGTCTGTTTACCATAACGAAGAACTTGCCGAAAAATACCCTTACACGCTTTTGTCCATTCATCCGCAGCGCTCTAATCATTCACAGCATGTGCCGTTCATCGAGAAGCTTCAGCACATACAGGTTGATATTTCTTCAGATATAGCGGCTGAGCAGAATCTTCAGGATGGAGACGAGGTGGTCATTTTCAATGATCGGGGCCGTTTGAACGGTAAAGTTAAAGTAATGAAACAGGCTCATCCGAAGACGATAAATATAGATGAAGGCATGTGGGCGGCTTTTGGCGGCTCCGTCAATACGCTGACAAATGATACAAATTCTGATAATGGAATGGGAAGTACGCTTTTTGACTGTTTAGTGGGCATGAAAAAAGCATAATGAGAGGGATCAGCAGGCTGAAAATGCTTTTTTGTCAGCTTGTCTTTTCCAGTGAACCTCCTTATAATTGCTCTAGGTTCAAAATACGTTAATGCTATGACGGTTTTATATAGAGGAGATGAAAGAATGGCTTTAACAGCTGGAATTGTCGGTTTGCCGAACGTCGGGAAATCAACATTATTTAATGCAATTACACAGGCCGGTGCCGAATCAGCCAACTACCCGTTCTGTACAATTGATCCGAACGTGGGAATTGTAGAAGTACCGGACGATCGTCTGCGAAAGCTGACTGAGCTGGTCAAACCGAAGAAGACTGTGCCGACTGCTTTTGAATTCACTGATATTGCAGGAATCGTAAAAGGCGCGTCAAAAGGAGAAGGTCTTGGTAACAAATTCCTTTCTCATATTCGCCAAGTTGACGCGATCTGCCACGTTGTCCGTGCTTTTTCTGATGATAATATTACACACGTTTCCGGTAAAGTTGATCCGATTGATGATATCGAAACGATCAATCTTGAGCTGATTCTCGCTGATATGGAAACAGTTGAAAAGCGGATTACACGTGTCAGCAAGCTTGCAAAGCAAAAAGACAAAGAGGCTGTGTTTGAGTTTGACATTTTGTCTAAACTGAAAGAAGCGTTTGAAAATGAAAAGCCTGCTCGTTCTGTTGAGTTTACTGAAGAGCAGCAAAAGCTTGTAAAGCAGCTTCATTTGCTGACTTCAAAACCTATTTTGTATGTCGCAAACGTAAGTGAAGAGGAAGTGGCTGATCCGTCTGGCAATGAATATGTAGCGAAGATTCGAGAATACGCTGCCGGCGAAAACGCAGAAGTCATCGTCGTTTGTGCGAAGATTGAATCCGAAATCGCTGAGCTTGAAGGCGATGAAAAGCAAATGTTCCTTGAAGAGCTGGGAATTGAAGAGTCGGGTCTTGATCAGCTGATTAAAGCATCTTACTCGCTGCTTGGGCTGGCAACATATTTCACAGCCGGTGAGCAGGAAGTCAGAGCTTGGACATTCAAAAAAGGCATGAAGGCCCCTGAATGCGCTGGAATTATTCATAGTGACTTTGAGCGCGGCTTCATTCGCGCTGAAACGGTTGCTTATGATGATCTTCTTGCGGGCGGCGGCATGGCAGGAGCGAAGGAAGCCGGAAAAGTCCGTCTTGAAGGAAAAGACTACGTGGTAAAAGACGGAGATGTTATTCATTTCCGATTTAATGTATAGGATGCAGTTGTAAAGGGACAAGAGCTTTGGTATAATATAAAATTGTGAGTAATAGAATTATTGCTCCTTGCCCATTACGGGCCGCTTAGTCCAAAAGGAGGTGCAAACAGATGAGAAAGTACGAAGTTATGTACATTATCCGCCCAAACATTGACGATGAGTCTAAAAAAGCAGTTATCGAGCGTTTCAGCAACGTTCTGACTTCTAACGGTGCGGAGATCACTGGAACAAAGGATTGGGGTAAACGTCGTCTTGCTTACGAAATCAACGATTTCCGCGACGGTTTCTACCAAATCGTAAACGTTCAAGCTGATGCTGCGGCAGTTCAAGAATTTGACCGTCTAGCTAAGATCAGTGACGATATCATTCGCCACATTGTTGTTAAAGAAGAAGAATAAGCAATTTTGAAATATATAATGGTAAAAGGTGGTCTTTCTTATGCTTAACCGAGTTGTATTAGTCGGAAGACTGACAAAAGACCCAGAGCTTCGTTATACGCCAAACGGTGCGGCTGTTGCCACGTTTACTCTTGCTGTGAATCGTACATTTACGAACCAGTCTGGAGAACGTGAGGCCGATTTCATTAATTGTGTCACTTGGAGAAGACAAGCCGAAAACGTTGCAAACTTCCTGAAAAAAGGAAGCCTTGCAGGCGTAGATGGCCGTTTACAAACAAGAAACTATGAAAACCAGCAAGGGCAGCGTGTCTTCGTGACCGAGGTCCAAGCTGAAAGTGTTCAATTTCTTGAGCCGAAAAACGGCGGCGGTTCTGGTTCAGGTGGATACAACGAAGGAAACAGCGGCGGAGGCCAGTACTTTGGCGGAGGCCAAAATGATAATCCATTCGGGGGAAATCAAAACAACCAGAGACGCAATCAGGGGAACAGCTTTAATGATGACCCATTTGCCAACGACGGCAAGCCGATAGACATCTCGGATGATGATCTTCCATTCTAATGAGAATATCGCTAAATTGACAAAGAAAGGAGGGAAATGACAATGGCAGGAGGACGCAGAGGCGGTCGTGCGAAGCGCCGTAAAGTGTGTTATTTCACTTCTAACGGTATCACGCACATCGACTACAAAGATGTAGATCTTCTTAGAAAGTTTGTTTCTGAGCGCGGTAAAATTTTACCACGTCGTGTAACTGGAACAAACGCTAAATACCAACGTAAATTGACTGCAGCGATCAAACGCGCTCGTCAAATGGCTTTACTTCCATACGTAACTGGTGAGTAAGCTGATACGTAAAGAGCAAGGACCTTCGGGTTCTTGCTCTTTTTTATAGGGGGGATAAAAAATGAAGCTCATTTCTTGGAATGTGAATGGCCTGCGGGCTGTCATGAGAAAAATGGATTTCCTCTCTTACTTGAAAGAAGAGGATGCCGATGTTGTATGCCTGCAGGAAACAAAGATTCAGGATGGCCAAGTGGATCTTGAACCAGAAGGCTATCATGTATATTGGAACTATGCAGAGAAAAAAGGATATTCAGGTACGGCTGTTTTTTCAAAACAAAAGCCGCTGAACGTCATGTACGGAATCGGAATAGAAGAACATGATCAAGAGGGCAGAGTGATTACGCTGGAATTTGAAAACGTGTATGTGATGACCGTTTATACGCCTAATGCAAAAAGAGGGCTGGAACGCATTGATTACCGTTTGCAATGGGAAGAGGCTTTATTAGCGTTTATTCTCGAATTGGACAAGAAAAAACCGGTTATCCTGTGCGGTGATTTAAATGTGGCTCATCAGGAAATTGATTTGAAGAATCCAAAAGCAAACCGGAATAACGCGGGTTTTTCTGATCAAGAAAGAGGAGCATTCACTCGTTTTTTGGAAGCCGGCTTTATCGACTCATTCCGTTATTTATACCCTGATCTGGAAGGCGCTTATTCCTGGTGGTCGTATCGTGCGGGTGCCCGGGACAGAAATATCGGCTGGCGTCTGGATTACTTTGTTGTTTCTGAAAGTCTTAAGGGGCAGATTGAAAATGCCAAGATATCAGCACACGTCTTGGGCTCCGACCATTGTCCTGTTGAACTTACAATCAATATATGATGAGATAGCAGTAAGGATTGCTACTTACTGCTTTTTTTTTATGATGAAAAAGGAGAAAGAGATGGCAAACATAAAAGAGATTGCGAGATTGGCGAATGTATCTGTTTCGACTGTGTCACGTGTACTGAATCATCATCCGTATGTGTCTGAAGAAAAAAGGAAGCTGGTGCATCAAGTCATGGAGGAATTAGACTACACACCGAATCGAACTGCGATCGATCTTATTCGCGGCAAGACTCAAACGATCGGTGTAATCCTGCCCTACAGCGGTCACCCTTGCTTTGATAAAATCATAAACGGCATCACAAAGGCGGCATTTAGACATGAATATGCAACAACCCTCCTCCCTACCAACTATAACCCCGACATTGAAATCAAATATGTAGAGCTGTTAAGAATGAAAAAAATAGATGGCCTTATTATTACATCACGAGCCAATCACTGGGACAGTATGATAGCCTATCAAGAATATGGACCGATTATCGCTTGTGAGGATACTGGAGACATGGATATTCCTTGTGCTTACAATGACAGAAAAGCAGCCTACATAGAAAGCTTTCGATATCTAAAGAACCGCGGACATGAACATATCGCTTTTACAAGCGTGAGAAGCGCCGACAAGAGCCCGAGTACGGCGGTTAAAGCAGCGGCTTATCAGGCCGTCTATGGAAGCCTGGAGGACCGCCATATGCTGACCGGCTGTAATCATATGGACGACGGAGAGCAGGCGGGTGCGTATTTCTATACAAGCGGCCGGGCTCCAACAGCTATTTATGCAAACAGTGATGAAGTGGCAGCGGGAATTTATATATTTGCCAAAAAGAAAGACTGGGATGTTGAGATCATTGGAGAAGGAAATTCTTCTATCAGCCGTGCCCTCTGTTTCCCATCGCTTGATCTGAATCTTGAGCAGCTGGGCACCGCAGCATTTTCGTTATTTTTGCAGGAGCGTCCCAAAGATATAAAAATTCTGCACCAATTCATGAAAAAAGCTTGAACTGAAATGCATTTCATACCTTATAACTTCAATGAAAGACAAAGGAGGAGGAAGAAATGCGTATTGAGCACACGGCCATCTGGGTCAGCGATTTAGAGCGAATGAAGGCTTTTTATGAAACGTACTTTCATGGCAAAGCCAATTCTCTTTATCATAATGAGAAGAAAGATTTTAAGTCGTATTTTATGACGTTTGATTCCGGAGCAAGGCTGGAAATCATGAAAAAAGGAGATGTGACTGATCAGCCGTCACAAACGATGACAGGCTGGGCGCATATCGCTTTTTCCACTGGAAGCAAAGAGAATGTTGATGAACTGACAGAAAGGTTAAAGCAGGACGGATTCGCTGTAGTTAGCGGCCCAAGGACGACGGGGGACGGCTACTATGAAAGTGTAATTGAAGATGAGGAAGGAAATTTAATAGAGATTACAATTTAAAATCTTGGAGTGACTTGAATGCTGACAG
This sequence comes from Bacillus sp. 2CMS4F, assembly GCF_023161785.1. Taxonomy (NCBI): domain Bacteria; kingdom Bacillati; phylum Bacillota; class Bacilli; order Caryophanales; family Bacillaceae; genus Bacillus; species Bacillus sp. 2CMS4F. Next base: position 37,889 of record NZ_JALNTO010000018.1, on the reverse strand, counting down.
AAAAAGAAAAAATGGCAGCCGGAGAATTATACAATTCGGAAGACCGTGAATTATCACTAGAGCGTAAACATGCGAGAAATTTGATTAAACAATATAACGAATCACCAGAAGATGAGTCAGTGCGAACGAAACTTTTGAAAAATCTGCTGGGTTCGATCGGTGATCAAGTCACCATTTTGCCGACATTCCGCTGTGATTACGGCTATCACATTCATATGGGGGATCGTACATTTGTTAATTTTGACTGTGTCATTCTTGATGTTTGTGAAGTTCGTATAGGACGTGATTGTTTGATTGCTCCAGGGGTGCATATCTACACGGCAGGTCACCCTCTCGATCCGCTTGAAAGGAAGTCGGGGAAGGAGTTCGGTAAGCCTGTTACAATAGGAGATAATGTTTGGATTGGCGGCCGGGCAGTGATAAACCCGGGAGTGACGATCGGCGATAATGCGGTGATTGCTTCGGGTTCCGTAGTGACAAAGGATGTGCCTGCGAATACGGTTGTAGGGGGAAACCCTGCGAGAAAGCTGAAGGAATTGAATTGAAATCAGTGCGGTTAACGCCGCACTGACTTTTTATATCTGCTTGGCATTCGTATTGGGGCCGAAGCAGATTAACAAAATGGAGCATGCGAGCCAGCAGCCGCCTATAAAGAAAAAGACGCTGACATAGCCGAGCTGAACTGCGATAAAACCGACGAGCAATGATCCGAAGATGTTCGAAAAGCGCCCGAGCCCATAAGCTAAACCGCTGCCTGACGAGCGATATTCTGTTGGGAAAGGCTCAGATGTATACGCATATAAGTTGGATGTGAAAACCCGTTCCGTAATATTGACAATGAAACCAAACACGATAATCATGATTGGAATGAAGGTCATGCCATATAAAAGACCTGCGATGGCAGTCAGAAACGCACTGGCGGCCAATATCCACTTTCTCTGAAATTTTTCAGAAATCATTGAACCCAGCAATGCGCCGAGCGGAGCGCCGACCGAGTGCAATACGTTATACCATAATGTATTTTCCATCGTGACCCCGTTGCTTTTCAGCAGGCTGGGAACCCAGGAGGCAAAGCCGTAGAATCCAAAGGTTTCAAAAATCCATACCGCGGATAACACAATGGTTATTTTAAGGTTTTTCCCCTTTAATAATCCCGCGTAACCCGCATGTTGAACTTGTCCGCTTGAGGTTTGCGGCGCCGGAGCAGGAATCGGGCCTTTTTCTTTTTCAACGCTTGCTTCAATCCTTTTCAGGATGGCATCGGCTTTTTCATATTCACCGCGATTTTCATGCCAGCGGGGTGATTCCTCCAGCCGCCGAATAAAGAAAAAATATATAAGACCAACAGCGCCCCACACAAAGACAAGTCTCCATCCCCATGAGCCGAGCGGAATGACAAAGGCTGATACGATATTGGTGATCGGAACGCCGATCAATCCGATCATGGCACAGAAAGAAATATATTTTCCGCGAACACTGGACGGGAAAAATTCTGCTAAATAGCTATTGGTGATGACCATGGCAGCTGCGACGCCAAACCCAGTGAGGAAACGAAACGCCATTAAGGATGGGATGTCCCATGCCGCGGCATTGCATAACGATGCGATTGAAAAAACGAAGACAAATAGGTTCAAGGCTTTTTTTCGGCCGATTCGATCTGAAAGCCGTCCCCCAAGTGATGCTCCCAAAAACATGCCTAAAAACGAAGCAGCCGTTACATTGGCAATGGTTGAAAGCTGGATGCCCCAATGCTCGATCAGTGCCGGCGCTACATTGCTGAGGGTAAATAAATCCGCAAGATCAAAGAAGTAAACAATGCCGAGAGCGGTTAATACTTGGAAGTGGACACGTGAAATCGGGAGGCGGTCTAAACGGTTTGCCGCGTTTGAAAAAGGATGTGTATGTTTCTGTTTGACGCCCGTATTCATAAAAAACCCCCTTTTTTAATAGCGGGAGAAAGACTGAACATTCCCCTCTTGGCATTATTATAAGTATCTTGATTCATTGGGGACAGAGTTCAAATCACTAGATGGAAGAACTAAATTCACACTTTTCGCCTTAATTTTGCTTAAAAGATTTCCAAAACAGTAGATTAATAGACCAAATTATGCAAATATATAGTAATATTCTCGTTGAAAGGAAGAGTCATAGAAGGAATGAATTCATTTATCCGTCCTCTAGAAGGAAACAATACATTGTGGAGATATTTTTTCTCCTTTTTGGTGATGGTTGGCTTATTCTTTTTTGGAAGCATTGTTTATGTATTTATGATGTTATTGACTGCACTTTTAAGTCCGCATATCGCGTTTGATGTGGATACAGGTATGTTAACCGATTCTTTGGCTGATCTGTTTTTAGCTCATATCGTTTATGTATTTGCGATCCCAGGGGTTTGGCTGGCTGTTCGATTTATCCTGAAACGCCCGTTTCGGTCAGTCATTACACCGCATGCAAAAATCAACTGGCGCAGCATTTTCTTTGGCTTTCTCGCTTATTTCTTGCTGATGGCTGTGGTTCAGGGGATTGATTATGCGATTCATCCGGCGAAATACACTTTTCAGGATTTTGACGCCTCACGTTTTCTGTGGCTGCTTGTGGCATCTCTGTTATTGGTGCCGCTCCAGACTTCTGCGGAAGAACTGTTTTTCAGGGGATTTTTATTGCAGGCTTTTGGAAAAGTGATAAAGAATCCTTTTGTATTGACACTGATTGTCGGCGGTCTATTTGGGGCTGTACACTTTGGCAATCCTGAAATGAGTAATGGCGCTTTTTGGGCAGGCATTGAGTATGTAACAATTGGGATTCTTTTAACGTATTATACGGTCAAAACAGGCAGTCTTGAAATTTCACTTGGTGTGCATGCCGCGAATAATATGTTTTTATGTCTTTTTATGACTGAAAAAAACAGTGTATATGGAGATATTCCTTCATTATTTGCCATCACACGGGGAAATCCGATGTGGGAGACTTTCTTTACGGTTGTCGTTAATCTTTTCTTTGCGTTTATCGTTGTACAATACCATAAGAGATCAAAAAGAAAGCAGCAAGGCGTTTAATCCCTGCTGCTTTTTAATGTTTGTAAGGCTTCTTCGATGTCTGTTGTCGGCTGCTGGCAGGCGAAATTTTCACAAATATACACGGTTATTTGATCGTCTATGATGCGATAATCAGCCGCGAATGGCGCAATGTCTTTGCACTGGTCGGGATGCTCTGCCACCAGGATGGAATCGTTTGGAATAAAGGCCTGTTGAAGCGCGCTTGTGATTTGTTTTCTGTCTGGATCGTCCGGGTGCCCAAAAATCACAATTTCCTTTTTAGGCGTCATATGTTTTAACACACTTTGCATAAAGAAAGAGTGGCCGCTCGGGTATGCCTCAATTTCAGGCTTGAACACGGAAAACATCGTTTCGGCTTTTTCAATCAGCGACAAATCACCTGTGACTTGCCCGAGGCGCAGAAGCTGAACGGCTGCCACGCTGTTTCCTGAAGGCACAGCGCCGTCGTACACTTCTTTTTCTCTGACAATTAACGCTTCTGCGTCGTGTCCGGTAAAGTAGAACCCCCCATGCTCCTCGTCCCAAAACAAATCGATCATATCGTCTGACAGCTTCTTCGCTTTTTCTAAATAGGATAGATCAAACGAGGCTTCATAGAGGTCGAGATAAGCCCATAAGAGAAAGGCATAATCGTCGATAAATCCTTTGTTTTTCACTTCGCCGTCACGATACCGAACCATCACCCGGCCGCCGATGATTACATTGTTTTCAATAAAGGTGATCGCGTATTCAGCCAAGGTGAGGTATTGGGGTTCCTGGAAAACCTTTGCCGCTTTAGCGAGACCCGCAATCATTAGTGCGTTCCATGACGTCAGCACCTTATCATCAACATGCGGATATGTTCTTTCTTCACGCGTCTTTAACAGCTTCAGTCTTGCATCTTCAAGCTTGCGGCTGAGCTCTTCTTCGGTGAAGCCGCTATCCGCTTTGATTTGTTCCCGCTTGGTGTGAATGAGGTTGGGAATGTTTTTGCCCTCAAAGTTGCCTTTTTCTGTGATGTCATACACGTTGCAATACAGCGTGCCGAGATCCTCTCCGAGCGTCTTCAAGATCTCTTCTTTTGACCACACGTAGTACTTTCCTTCTTCGCCTTCTGTATCCGCGTCTAAAGCAGAGAAAAAGCTCCCGTCGTTATGGGTCATTTCCCGTTGAATGAACGTAATGATCTGCTCACAAATCTTTTTATAACGGCTGTTTTGCGTGACTTGATAAGCTTCAGTATAAGCTGTCAGCAGGAGCGCATTGTCATACAGCATTTTTTCAAAGTGAGGGACGAGCCACTCATCATCGGTCGAATAGCGGGCAAACCCATAGCCGATATGGTCATAGATGCCTCCATTTGCCATGCTGTCCAGTGTTTTCGTGACGTTGTACAAAGCGTTTTCCTGCCCCGTCGTGTGATAATAACGGAGCAAATACATGAGCATATGAGGCATAGGAAATTTGGGCGCCTGTCCGAAGCCGCCGTAGATTGTATCGAAACCGTTGGCAAGCTGCTGGAATGTCCGGTGGATCGCTGATTCACTCAACCCCTCACTTGTTTTAGCTGCTGTTTTGGTCTGTAAATGTTTAGCGGCATTTTCTGCAATATCCTCGACATGCTCACGATCGTTCGCAAACGTTTCTGAAAGATGCTCAAGCACGTCAACAAAACCCGGACGATTATATTTACTCGTCTTCGGAAAATATGTACCCGCGTAAAACGGCTTCTGATCAGGCGTGATAAACACATTCAGCGGCCAGCCGCCCTGTCCGGTCATCAGCTGGCAGATTCTCATATAAACAGAATCCACATCAGGGCGCTCTTCCCGATCCACTTTAATCGCAACAAAACGTTCGTTAAGAAGGCGGGCAATTTCCTCGTCCTCAAAGCTTTCATGAGCCATGACGTGGCACCAATGACAAGTTGAATAGCCGATGCTGACCAGAACCGGCTTGTTTTCGCGTTTTGCTTTTTCGAAGGCTTCTTTTCCCCAAGGGAACCAGTCTACTGGGTTATGAGCATGTTGAAGTAAATAAGGAGACTTCTCAGTGATTAATCTATTGGGTTTACTGTTAGTCGGCATGGGATCACCTTCTTTCTAAATGTTTTTTTAAGTATTCTCTTTCCTCTGTTTAATATACCAGAAGTTAAGGCCCGTCATCATTTGTCTGTGAGGTATTCCATAATGAAAACCAAGGGCTATAAACCCTTGATAGATCCATTATTTCACCTTTGAACTATAAAGATGGGTCTTCAATCGTAATGCTTTAACACGATTGCTGAATTATGTCCGCCGAAACCAAAAGAATTTGATAGCCCATATTTCAATGGAAGATGTCTCACTTCTGATACAACATCTAAGTCGCAATCTGGATCTTGATTCTCTACATTAATAGTTGGAGGAATCATTCCTTGTCTCAAACTTTCCACTAAAGCAATTGCTTCTACTCCACCAGCAGCACCAAGCATGTGCCCAGTCATTGACTTGTTTGCAGTTGTTGGAAGTTTATGTGAATGTGCACCAAATAATTTCTTAATAGCTAGAACTTCAGAATGATCACCTACTTGTGTACTTGTTGCATGAGCACTAATAACATCAATTTCACCTGTTGATATATTTGCACTTCTCAATGCTTTTTTCATTGCTAAGTAGGCACCCTTACCTTCTGGGTGTGATGCTACCATATGATGAGCATCTGAACTAGCTCCATACCCCACTACTTCACATAATATCGGCGCATCTCTAAGAATAGCGTTTTCCAATGATTCTAATACTAAGATACCTGCGCCTTCACTCATAACAAAACCATCTCTATCTGTATCGAACGGACGGCTGGCTCGACTTGGATCTTGGTTTCTTGTAGATAGTGCATGGGCGTTTCCAAAACTAGCCAAAGATAACTGTGTGATTGCAGCTTCTGCTCCACCGGCAAATATAATATCTGCCTCATCATTTCGGATCGCATTGAAAGCTTCACCAATAGAGGTGTTCCCGATTGAACAGGCTGTGACTGGTGATAATGATGGTCCTTGTGCTCCTAATCTTATGCTTATTTGGGCCGCAGCTGCATTTGAAATCATCATTGGTACAAGACTAGGGCTTACTCTCGCGGGACCTCGTTTATTTAATACATTCACATTATCAACAAGTGATTGAATGCCTCCAATTCCTGAACCAACATATACCCCTAAACGTTCAAGATCAACCTTATCTAACTGTAATTGTGAATGTTCTAATGCCTGTTCGGCTGCTGCTAAGGCAAACTGACTAAAACGATCTAATCGTTTTGCTTCTTTCCTCCCCAATATTCCATCTGCATCAAAGTCACGAACGATTCCAGCTATCTTTGTTTTATAATCAGCAGTATCAAAAGAATCAATAACGATATTCCCGATTGTCCTTTAACTAGTTGATTCCAAAAGCTATTTACATCATTTCCTAGTGGAGAAATAATTCCCATTCCAGTAATGACTACTCTTTTCATGATCATTCCCTCCTTGTTTTTTAATAACTTTAACTTTTGTGTTATCCTATTACAAGTTGTTGTTTATCCTAGTATAATTAACACTATTTTAAAAGGAGATTTTAATGAAACCTGAAACAAGACTTCAAGCTTTATCAGAATTTCTAAAGAACCAACGATCGAAAATTACTCCTCAAATGGTTGGTTTACCTGTAGGAACTCGCAGAAGAACACCAGGATTAAGAAGAGAAGAAGTGGCTCAACTAGCCGGTGTAAGTCTTACATGGTATACATGGTTAGAACAAGGAAGAGATATAAAAGTGTCTACTTCGGTATTAGATGCTATTTCCCGAGCATTACAATTAAATAACGATGAAAGGAGATATTTGTATGCTCTAGCGTTAGAGGAAGGAGTGAAACAACCCTTTATAAATGAGAATGAGAATGAGAAGGAAATCAGTCCGGCTTTGGTAAAAATGTTGCAGGAACTTCGTTATTGCCCAACGATTATATCAGATAGAAGAAGCCAGATTGTTGGGTGGAATCAAGCAGCAGCTAATGTATTTTTGGATTTTGAACAAATCATCCCGGCAGAAAGGAATATAATACGCTTACTATTCGCAAGAAAGGAATTTAAAAGTTTAGCAGTGAATTGGGAGCATTTTGTTAGGGGATATATTGCAATATTTAGAACGTATTATGGACAGTATGTGGCTGATGACTGGTATGAGCAATTTATACAAGAAATGGAACAGGCATATCCTGAGTTTCATAAAATTTGGAATGAAAATGAGATAAGCTCTGCTCCTGAAGTATTAATTGAGTTTCGTCATGCTAAGGTAGGTAAAATGTTGTTTAATCTTACTTCATTACAAGTGCATGGAGATACTGATTTAAGATGCAGCGTCTATACTCCAGTTGAGAATACTGAAACTGAGCTTAAGTTAAAACGTTTAATTGAAAGCTAGCTATGATAAATTCATTTCCTATGTGCATTAAATGACAATGTTCTTTAGAATAGCAAAGGTTAGCTATACCCAATAGATACGAGAACCGGCTTATTTTCACGTTTTGCTTTTTCGAAGGCTTCTTCTCCCCAAGGGAACCAGTCTACGGGGTTGTGGGCGTGTTGAAGTAAATATGATGATTTCTCATTGATTAATCTATTGGGTTTATTGTTATTTGGCATGGGATCACCTTCTCTCTGTGAATGATCATGTTTTTAACATAAGTGGAGATAAAATACCCTTTTCATTTTTATGATTAAAAGAGATACTCATTAATTGTCAGTCTGACTTTTTAGATTAGAAAATAATTTCTGCGATACATATTTTGATAAAACCTCAATACTTAATAGGAATCGAATAAGTTCCTCTGAATTATATCTAACTTGCCCTTCATTTAATTTGATATCAAAGCAAACGCATCTTTAATAAAGAGTTTTTCTTTTTCATTTAACGGATCAAGAATATTGAGTTGATCTTTCTTATTAAAATTGATCACATTATCTTTTGAGTTTTTAATTTTTAAAAGCGTTTTTCTATTAAGTGCTACAAAATCTTTTATAAAAAGTTGTGCTTCCTCTGATTGAGGGCTTACATTTTCAATCACAAGGCTTTTCAACTTTGTAAATACTGAAAAATATTCTTTGTCTAAGTCTAATCTTTCATTGCTTCTAAAGTTGTAAATTGAATTTTCAATTTGATTCAGTTCATCTAAGTTTTCTTCTTCCCAAAGGATAGAATGAATAATAAAACAAAAGATACTTGTATAGACTTTTTGTTGGTTTTCTAATATAGCAAACATATGGTTTAGTTGATCAATTGTGTGTTGTATTTTCTCTTGTTCTGCGAGGAGCTGCTTTTTTTTAAACATGATTGTATGCGTGATATCTCGTTTTTCGATTTGTTCGGCGACTAAAAAGTCTGAAATGTCCTTGAGGGAAAAACCTATAAATTTTAATGACTGAATTTGTTGCAGCCTTTGGAGTTCTTTAAAACTATATAATCGATGTCCACCTTCATTATAATCACTCGGCTGAAGTAATCCGATTTTGTCATAGTATCTGAGAGTACGGATTGTTACACCAGTTCGCTTGGCTAATTGCCCAATTGTTAAAAAGTTATTCGACATATTATGCTCCTTTTGCTGCAATCTTTTTGTTTTTAATATATTGAATTGCAGGATACTGGTAAGGTTTTTGCATAGCTATGCAAATCATAGCAAACAAAATAATCATTGTTTCAATTGCTAATATAACGTACTTGACCCAAGGTGGTAAAAAGCTGCTGCTTATAAAGAGGGGGATTAAAGTTAAATGGAAGTTTAGTGCTTTTCTGCTTGCTTCACGATAAAATATGTTCTTCTTTCGATGTGAAAAAAACATAACGAGTGGAGGTAATACACCTAGAGCTAAAGAAATTCCTAACATCATCTGCACTAATAAAATTTCCTTTTTTGTGGGTTTCTTCATAAAAATCACCTTTCCTTTTAAACTTCAATTTTAGTTTAAAAGGTGACGTGAGGAGAGGATCAATAAAGAATAAATAATTTTTAGTCGATGCAAATTTTTATAAAGCGCGGACTATTGATTATTGGTTATGGTTATTCTAACGAACATGGCACCTTGGACATGTCTTATGATGTAGATACATGCAATATAAATGATCTAATCACATATACTTGCCTTAGATGGATATCCAACTAAAAAAACGGCTATCATCTTTCCAGTAGAGAAGCTGGGTTAATTATTTCAGGTATTTTTTAGTATTAAAATTATTACATAAATGATATAAAGATTATCTTCTCTTAATGTGCAGAATGAAAAGCAGACGCTGCATTATAAAAAAACATACCAAATAAAGAATATTGGTATGTTTTTATTTTCTTTATATATAATTTGAAAAATCCTTATAGTTACTCATCATGTGTGCGATTAATTGTTTGCTTCCATAAAGAACCTTTCATTCCTCTTCATTGATCGTAAAACTTATTCTTTTTTTAAGATTGGTATCCAAATTTCACTTTTAAAAGAAGGGGATGTTATATCTTTATGCTCGTTCCACAGTATTTCTGGACCTTCTATTTGTTCATAATTTGACGATGGAAACCATTCAGAATAAATGCGTCCCCATACTTCTTGCAGTGTATCCGGAAATGGTCCGATTGCTTCGAATACAGCCCATGTTGAGGCAGGAACTTCAGGCTGTGAGAGGTTATTTGGACACTGTTTCGTTGTGGCTGCGCCAATATAGTGATCAAGCTCTCCTTTCTCCTCTGTCCGGCCTTCAGAAAAGTTCGTGGAAGCACTAATGAGTCCCACAGGCGCTACATTAGAAAGCTTTTTAAGTGTATTTATTGCTTCTTCATCTAAACTTTCCCACATGGATGCAATTTCCGGATTAACCCCTTTGAAAATAAGAGGAACTCTTTTTTTAATGCCAACGATGCGAAATGCTTCTTTTTCTTCAATGCGATAGTTCATTTCACTTCCTCCTTTGATTGATAACTGGAAGGTCATACGTGGATAAGCTTTAAGTGAATGGCCATTAAGTCTGGCTTTTGATGGTTTTATGCCATGCAAATTTTGGAACGCCCGTGCAAAAGAATCTGTGAGTTATATCCGTACTTTATTGCAATGTCAATCACTTTTACATTGCTTTCTTTAAGTTCAAAAGCTGCAAGAGTAAGACGTCTGCGACGAATATATTCGGATAATGAAATACCAGAAAGGAAGGAAAACATCCTTTTAAAATGATATTCAGAGCAGAATGCAAGCTTTGCTACTTCTTTAACATCAATATCATTAGTGAGGTTTTCTTCAATATACTTTAATGCTTTATTCATACTTTTAAGCAAATCCATTTATTTGACCTCCTTTAACAAAAGAATAACAGGGGTGAAATGTTTCTACCCGACATTCCGTGCACAGTTTTGCAGGTTAATTGTAGATTAAGGATTTAAAATGGTAATCCAAATACATGAATAATTAAAATTACAATAGGCGGAATCAACAGTGATGGCAGGAGGTTCAAAGTTTTAAATTTTTTAATTCCCAGAATACTTAACCCTGAACTAAGGATTAATACACCGCCGACAATTGTTATTTCATTGATAAGGTCTGTATTTAATGCACTTTCCATTAATTTTGCAAATAAATATATTGAGCCTTGCCAGGTAAATAATACAACCGCAGATGCTGCTATTCCAAAACCAAATGTGGAAGCGAGAACAATGGAAGTGATCCCATCTAATATACCGTTTGTTAGAAGATAAGTATAATCTTCATGCAGAGCAGCGTTAACAGGGCCTAATATTGACAACGAGCCTATACAATATAATAAGATTGCAGTTGATAAACCTTCGGCTAAATTGCTTTTAGAGAACTTGTTGACTAAATTGTTAAATCTTAATTCTAGATTTATGCTCTGACCAATCAATCCCCCAATAGCTAAACTGACAATAAAAAGAATTGGGTATTTACTAGAAGGCAAATGCTGTGTAAAGGCGCTGATCCCTAGTCCAACTGCGGCGAATCCCATTGCCTGCATAAGTATTTCTTGGTACTCATCTTTCATTCCTTTTTTGAATATACCTCCAATTAAACTTCCCGCAATGATCATAACTGTGTTAAAAATTGTTCCAAACATAGGCTATCTCCTCCAATAATAGTTCCTTTCAAAAAAATAAACCCTCAAGTTACTTGAGGGTCAAGTGTATGTAACAGCCATTAATTAAGTTTGATTGGCAAAAGTATTTCAGTCACATAATTGTCTGGATTATTAGTTACCCCATAATCAATCAGCGTTATTTCGATTGAGTCGCCAGCCAATTCATAATGATGCTTTTTCATATATGTAAGTAACATTTCGTAGTATTTTGCTGCTTCTGAATGTGACCCTTTAAATCTAATTTGCAGATATTCTCTTGAGGGGAAAGTGATTTCAGGTGAATGTATTTCATCTTCATCTTCCAGCACCATAAATATACTGGAATATCGGTCAAACTGATTTGATTTTATATTTGTTGCTGAAATGGATAATCCCACTTTTCCTAAAAATAGATCTTTGTGGACTTTAAACTTAGTTCTCAATTCTGTTACCGGATACTCAATATCTTGACCAAGAATAAATTCATGTTGTAAATACGCCACACGCAGTTCAGGAAGTTTGATTTTTGAAATTTCTTCTAGCGGCATATTAACTGCGTCTTCCATTTGTTTAATGCGGCGAGAGATCTTTCTCTCAATGCGTGCCAATTCCCTCTTTTTTCGGTCAATTTCAGTTTGCTGGTCTTTCAGCAAGTGAATCAGAGTATCTACCTCAAGAGAATCATAAAAATCAAGTAGTTTATTTATTGGCAAACCTAATGTCCTCAGGTACTTGATTGTACTCAATCTTTCAAATTGTTGTGTAGAATAATATCTGTAGTTATTATGTTCGTCTGTAAATTCTGGTTTTAAGAGACCAATTTCATCATAATACCTAAGAGTAGGTATGTTTACATTGAATAACTTAGATACTTCTCCAATAGAGAAAAATTCCTTCATCCTAACAACCTCTCTGTTATTAAAGCGTGTTTAGTACTGTTTATGTACATCCACATTATATATGATGCAGTAACCCTAAAGGTAAAGTTTTCCCTTACATAGACGGCCATAATCAAGAGTGAGTTGATAAATATTATATCTATTCTTTATTTGATTTGAGGTGAATACAGGTGGTTACTTTAGCGAACGTGGCATTGATGACAAGTCGAATAGCCGATGCTGACAAGAACCGGCTTGTTTTCACGTTTCGCTTTTTCAAATGCTTTCTATCCCCAAGGGAACCCATCAATGAAAATAGTTCATAAAGTGCAGACTGCAAATTACTGGTTTTGGTTATTCTAACGAACATGGCACCGGTACATGTCAGGACTTAGCTATTTATATCGTTTCAGGGGCAATAGTTCGCAACATGATATGTCTTGAAGGTAAATATTGTGTTTGAGTTTGAAATATTATTTATCATTATTTTCAAACCTTCTAATCATTTTCAATAACTCCGTAATCAATATATATCTATCTTTTGGAAAGAAGCTGCTTTGAACAAAAGTAAGGATAGCCAAAGATGATGAGGGGGGCTGCTAATGCAAGTAGTAACCAAGAACCTGATTGAGTGTCTTTGATGACTCCTATGAATATACAAGTACCGATGAGAAGGTACAATAAAACACCAAAAAACCAATACATACCTTGTTCCTCTTTTCCCTATAGGTTTTCTTTATTCTTTCATGGGGCATTTTGTAGATCCCTTCTGCTTTACTTCTTTGAGGATTTTAATGTATGAGGGGTCCGATTTTTAAATGTTTTTTCAGCCCTGATTCCTTTTCTTTGTAAGTTTATAATGATGAGATCAATTGGTTTCAATAAATTTCAATCCTCCCATATGAAAGTAACTCTCCATATATTTTAATTTTAAAATTGAATATAGAAAACGTACATAAGGGCATATCCTTATGTACGTTGGGGCATTTTCAAACTTTTGTTCATCTTGCGTTTTCTTCTTGCCTTGCTGGCCGATAAATGAAATGCCTGCCGGCTCTTATGATAAGATGTCAAATATGACTGGAGTGTTCCTATTTTTATTGTGGATCCTTTGTGATGATACTGTCAAAGGAAAGGAAGTGAAGCAATATGTTTCGAAGAAAGCCTTTTGATAAAAACTACTTTTCACGAGATAGGCGGGCATTAAATATGCTTGCTCTCAGAGTGCCAGGCTTAGCTTTTATTCTCATGATATATATAGCCTCTATCGTGCTGCAATTTATTATTGGGAGCTGGCCCATTTTATTGCTTCATGTGTTTACAGTATTGACCGCCATTTTTGCATTGCTGCATTGGCATTCATATCGCTGGGTTAAGAAAAGGGTCATTCTATATTTTGTGCTGCAAGGTTTGATCACTTTTACACTGGCTAATATCATGACTGGCTTCTTAGTGCTGGTCATCATTGGCCTTTATGCATTTTTGATTGGGCAGATTGCAGGAATAGCAGACAGAAGAAGGACTTTCCTCATACTGTATTTATTGCTTCTGCTGTCAATCAATGCAACACATCAGATTCACAAAGGTGAATATTTGCATTTTCTTGTCATTGCCGTACCTATTATGATCGTGATTATTACTTATGCCGCTACATTATTTGCCCAAGTCGATGAAAAGATAAAAGCGCAGCTGACTCTTGAAAGGCTGGGGCTGGCTCATCAGCAGGTCGAACAGCTGACGCTGCAAAACGAAAGGCAGCGTATGGCCCGGGACTTACACGATACGCTTGCTCAAGGGCTGGTCAGTTTAAATATGCAGCTGGATGCTATTAATGTTCATATATCGAAAGGTAACACAGATAGAGCAAAAGAAATCATTCAACAATCTATGAATAGAGTGAAAAGCACATTAGCTGATGCACGTTCAGCTATTGACAATCTTCGCAGCAAATCAGAAGAAATCGATTCTTTAAAAGAAAGAATTACCTTACAAATGGATCATTTTAAAGATGCAACAGGTCTGTCTTGTTTTTTAGACTACAGATTAACTCAATTGCCTGATGTTCGTACTGCTGAAAATTGTTATTACATCATAGGAGAATGCCTTACAAATGCAGCAAAACATGCAGAAGCAGAAACGATATGGTTATCAATTTGGGATGAGAAAGGAAACCTCCATTTAACCGTCAGAGACAATGGAAAAGGCTTTGATGTTGAAAAAGGCAGGAAAAAGAGAGGACATTATGGACTTCTTGGTATACAAGAACGTGTCAGAGCAATGAAAGGCCAATTCAATATAAAGAGTGAAAAATCAATAGGCACACAAATCGAGATAATCTTGTCAAATCAGGGAGAGATTGAAGATGAATAAGGTTTTAATCGTTGATGATCATCTGGTTGTGAGAGAAGGTCTCAAGCTGTTAATTGAGACGAATGATAACTACACAATAATCGGAGAGGCGGAAAATGGAAAAAAGGCGGTTTATCTTACAGATGAATTAAAGCCAGATATCATTCTTATGGATTTATACATGCCAGAAATGAGTGGGTTAGAAGCGATTAAACAAATAAAAGAAAAACACAGCATACCCATTATTATTTTGACTACTTATAATGAGGATCACTTGATGATTGAGGGGATTGAATTAGGAGCGAAAGGATATCTGTTGAAGGATACGAGCTCAGAAACCCTATTTCATACAATGGATGCAGCAGTAAGAGGAGAAGTGCTGCTGCATCCTGATATTCTTAAACGTTTTCAAGAAATTCAATTGGAAAGAATGAAGAAACCAAGCAGCGATACTCAGTTAACGGAAAAGGAAATAGTTGTTCTAAAGGCAATTGCAAAAGGATTCAAAAGCAAAGCGATAGCCTTTGATTTAGGAATCTCAGAGAGAACCGTGAAGTCAAGACTGACGTCCATTTATAATAAATTGGGAGCGGATTCTAGAACAGAAGCAGTCGCGATTGCCATGCAGAGAGGTATTTTAACTTTAGATATATAACACAAGGTTATTTAAAAGTTGCCCAAACGTACATGCCCGAATGTACGTTTTTTTCATTTCCTTATGAACTACAATTAGGAAGAATGTTATCAAGCAATGTGTTGAAAGGAGATTATGATGTCAAGAATGTTATATAAATTAGGCGGCTGGGTCGCTCGCCATCGCATTAAAGTAATATGTGCGTGGATCGTTGTGTTGATTGCAACGATAGGGGCAGCCGGCATATTAAAACCCAGTTTTTCTGAGAATATGTCAATACCTGACACGCCTTCGGAAAAAGCAATGAAGGTGATCAATAAAGAATTTCCTCATGGTCCTGATAAAGGGAGCATACGGATCATATTCGGTGCTAAGGATGGGGAGAAACTTACTGCCAAATCAGCAAAAGAAGCAATAGAGAATACATTAAAGGAAATAAATAAAGACGATTCTATTGATTCGATTGCAAGTCCTTTTCATGCAGGAACGATCGCAAAAGATGGGACAGTGGCTTATGCTGATATCAAATACAAATCACCAGCAGATGATATAAAAGATTACTCTATAAAACATGTGAAAGATAGTTTGTCTATTGCTGATGATGAAGGATTACAAACGGAGTTAAGCGGAGATATACCAGGAGCCGAGATGGAGATTGGCGGTGTATCAGAAATAGTCGGTATTGTCTTGGCTTTTGTTGTTCTAGCTATTACATTTGGCTCTTTATTAATAGCAGGCTTACCGATTTTAACTGCACTTATTGGTTTAGGTGTAAGCATTGGTCTGACTTTGATTGGAACACAAGTGTTTGATATTGCCTCCGTCAGTCTTTCATTAGCCGGAATGATCGGCCTTGCAGTTGGTATTGATTATGCTTTGTTTATTTTTTCAAAACACCGCCAGTTTTTAGGTGAAGGTATACAAAAAAATGAATCAATTGCGAGAGCTACGGGAACAGCTGGGAGTGCTGTCGTTTTTGCCGGACTCACAGTTATTGTCGCACTTTGCGGATTGACTGTAGTTAATATTCCTTTTATGTCCGCAATGGGGCTAACAGCAGGGCTCAGTGTGTTCATGGCTGTTTTAGCTTCAATTACATTAGTGCCTGCCGTTTTATCAATAGCAGGGAAACGCATGATTCCGAAAGCAAACAAGAAAAAAGAAATACAAAGCGATGAAACAAATTTCTGGGGACGCTTTGTCACAAAGAACCCTATTCTTCTAAGTGTATTTAGTATTCTCATCTTGCTAGTCATTAGTATTCCATCTATGCATTTGGAGCTAGGTTTACCTGATGCAGGAATGAAAGCTAAGGATAATCCCGAGCGCCAGGCTTATGACTTGCTTGCCGAAGGTTTTGGAGAAGGGTTTAATGGCAAATTAACGATAGTGGCGGATGCCACAAGTGTAACAGAAAATAAAACTGAAGCATTCGCAGATGCAGTAAAAGAAATTAAGGATTTAGACCATGTAGCAAGTGTTACTCCTGCAATGCCTAATGCAAAAGGCGATTTTGCTATTATTACGGTTGTTCCTACAACAGGTCCAAACGATAAAGCTACTAAGAATTTGGTGCAAGATGTACGCAGCTTAGCAGATCAAAACGGAGTAGATTTACTCGTAACTGGATCGACGGCAGTGAATATAGATATTTCAGATCGTCTTAATGATGCAATACCAGTATTTGCTGTACTCATTGTTGGTTTTGCGTTTATATTGCTGACAATCGTATTCCGTTCGCTGCTAGTACCTCTTGTTGCTGTAGCAGGTTTCATATTAACAATGACAGCAACTCTTGGGGTTTGTGTATTTGTGTTACAGGATGGAAATCTAATTGATTTGTTCAATATACCTGAAAAAGGGCCGATTCTCGCGTTTTTGCCAATTTTAACGATTGGTATTCTTTTTGGCTTAGCAATGGATTATCAGGTATTCCTTGTAAGCAGAATGCGTGAAGAATATGTGAAAACAAAGAATCCAGTACAAGCGATTCAAGCTGGATTAAAACACAGTGGACCTGTTGTCACCGCAGCCGGGCTAATCATGATATTTGTTTTTGCAGGATTTATCTTTGCTGGTGAAGCTTATATCAAAGCAAATGGATTAGCTCTTTCCTTTGGTGTATTGTTTGACGCATTTATTGTAAGAATGACGCTCATTCCAAGTATCATGAAGTTGATGGGGAATGCAGCTTGGTATTTACCAAAATGGTTAGACAAAATCATTCCGAATGTAGATATAGAGGGTCATCATCTAACAAAGGAGATACAGCCCGAGATAGATAATGAACAAAAACACCGAATCAGTATGTAGCAATATAGGCTCGTTCTCATAACATGTAAGGATGTAACTCCTCTTTTTTAAAAGCAATACAACTAATGGCGAAGTATTAGAGGTTAAAGTTTATGGGCAATAAACAACAAAAGAAGAATATATAGAACGAGAGAAATAAAATTTATTTAAGAGTGGACTGAAAGGTCTACTCTTTTTTCATTCCGTTATCTGAATGAAGAAATGGTTATTCTAACAAACATGGCACCAAGAGCATGGCGGTTACAGAACTGATTTGAGCAGAAATAAGAAGGAGTGATATTCGTTACAATTCAGGTAATAGTACAACTAGCCCATTTTAAAGTTTTTGCACTTGGCCTTAAAATATATAAAACACAGGATGAATTCTAAATTCTTTACCGATCGTTCTCAAATTTGATATACTTAAAACATGTTAGGTCTAACTGTTTTTCTTCTCAAATGAGAATGATCGTTCTTTAATTATTTAAGAATAGGGAGAGATGAATGATATAAAGTTATTGTGCCCTAGTGCATCAATGATTCTCAGTACTTTATCAGTGTTAATAGATGGTACGTTATATGGTGGGATTACATGGCTAGAAATAAAGAATTTGATGGATGAAAAATGGAGCTTTTCTGGGAACAGGGTTATGAAAAAACATCCATGCAAGATTTAGTGAACTATATGGGGGTTCACCGCAGAAGTATCTATGATACTTTTGGTGATAAACATACTTTATTTATGAGAGCTTTAAGTCACTTTGTAGAAGTAATGGAAGTGAGAATGAAGAATGAGGTGAAAACAGATGTAACGTTAAGCAGGCTATACGAAAATTATTTGTCTCTCCGTACAGGATCAAATAAACGTTTCGGAAAAGACAGAAATTTTCCATTGTGGAAACAAAAGCTATTTTCCCTTGCCGGCGCAAAGTATGACCACAAAGCCAAGAAACACGACCTGAAATATCATTTTATCTTCGTTCGGACGGCACACAAACTTAAAAAGATTACCAAAATCATTGAAGAAAACAACATTGTTCCAGAGATTTATCCAACACTATTTCCATAGACAACGTAAATGAAGTGCTAGAACTAGTAGCAAACGGGCGATCAAAAAGGAAAGTGATTATTAATTTTTAAGGGGGACATGATGAAAGCAGTCCAAATACACAGCTACTCGAAAAAGCTAGAAGCCCACATCAACGATGTTCCTATTCCAAGAATAAACAAACATCAAGTGTTAATCAAAACAAATGTGGCGGGCGTTGACCCACATCTTATATTAGCGATTACTGGAAAGGTGCGCGTTTTTGACCACTATGATTTCCCGTTGACACTCGGAATTGAACTTTCAGGTGTGATTGAATCGGTTGGTGAAGCGGTGACAGACTTTAATAAGGGCGACAGAGTATATGCGTTAATGCCACTAGATACAATGGGTGCCTTTGCAGAATATGTTGTGGCTGATGCAAATATCGTTGCGAAAATGCCAAAACATCTTACTTTTGAAGAAGGGGCTGCCATTCCATTATCGGCTCTGACAGTTGTTCAAGCATTCGATGTACTGAACGTGAAACCTGGCGCAAAACTGTTCATTCCTGGTGGAACAGGCGGATTTGGGCAGATTGCCATTCCGTTTGCGAAATCAAAGAAGCTTTTTGTAGCTGTCAGTGGTAGTGAATCAGCTCGTCATTTAGCGCTATCCATTGGTGCTGACCAGTTCATCGACTATCAGAAGCAAGATTATGTTGAGGTGCTGAAAGATTTCGATTACGTGATTGATACTCGTGGTGCAAGTGAGTTCAGGAATGAATTACGTATTTTAAAACCTGGCGGAAAATTATTGTCATTGAATGCTGGTCCAAATGCACGTTTTGCAATTCAGCATGGCGGATTTTCAACGTTGCAGAGGCTTCTTTTCGGTATGATCGGCATGCCGTTTGATATAGCGGCACATCTTCAACGGAAAACATATGATTTCTTATATGTTCAGCCAAATGGCAAACAACTAAAAAACATCACCCATTGGATTGATGAAGCGGGCATCAAACCAACCATTGATTCGACATTTGCTTTTCGGCAAGTGAACGAAGCTATTGCCAAAATCGCAAAAGGGAAAGCTCAAGGAAAGATTCTTCTGATTATACAAGAGTGAGAAACAACAACATAAAATTGACAAATCGAACTATTTTAGTGATGGGCGGGACGTCAGGTATAGGCTATGCATATGCGAAAAGTTTCTTGAAATGAGCAACACGGCGATTGTCACTAGTCGCTCGAAGTAAAACATTGACCAAGCAATCAAAGATAACCTTAATTTAATCGGCATTGCTCTGCGGATGTCCGTCAAGTGAAGTCGGTTGACCAGTTGGATTTTATCTTCTATAACACCGAAAGGTTTAATGAATAGGGCTCATGCATACAAAGCAAAAGTAGACAAGAACAAAGAAGAAGGATTAGATGTGGATGCCAGTGTGAACATGAGGTTATATACTATCTCATTTTAATGGCTGCTGATGCTCTCCTGTTTTAGTCAGATTTTGTTCCCGTTGGAAAAGACCAAATTCAACATGTGGAGCAAATATATTGATGATTAAATTTATAATTCTTTACTTATCGTTCTAAAAAGGGTATGATTTAATCATGGTTTGAAATTCATGTGTTCATTATAGAATGTTCATTCTACAATGGATTATGACGTTTGTTTTTGTTAGTATTGGTTCATTGATTTTTTTAAGGAGAAAAAAAATGGCTAGAAGTAAAGAGTTTGACGAAAAAGCAGTTTTAAGAAAAGCAATGGAGCTTTTCTGGGAACAGGGTTATGAAAAAACATCCATGCAAGATTTGGTAAATCATATGGGGATACACCGCAGGAGTATATATGACACATTTGGTGACAAGCGTTCATTGTTTTTAGCTTCCCTTAATCACTATGAAGAGCTCATCGTCAATGAGATGGAAAGCATAATTAGCAGCACTTCATCTATTAAACAGGCGATACGTGATGTTTTTATTTTCGTACTGAATTCCATTGAACAATACCCAAAAGGTTGTCTATCAGTAAATGCAGCCATTGAATTATCTTTGTTGGACAAAGAAATTGGACGCATAGTTACAAAAATGTTTAACCGTACGGAAGATATGTTTAATAACCTTTTAAAACGGGGCCAAACTAGTGGAGAGATATCAAAAGAAATCGATTCTGATAACATATCTCGTTTCTTACACAACAATTTGGTAGGTATAAGAGTACTAATAAAAACTAATTACAGTAAAAAAGAATTAGAAGGCATCATTACTCTAGCACTTTCAGTGTTGGACTAGCTTTCTTTTTTTACCCTATTTAGAACGTTCATTCTAAAATCAGCATGAAACAAACCATCATAATGCATCCTTATAAAATCGTTTTTTAATTTCTAAGGAGGAACACAAAAATGACAAACTTTAAAATACCATCAGAATCAGAATTTATTGAAGCAGATGGAACTCGTTACGCATATAGAAAATTTGGTACACAAGATGGTATACCACTAGTATTTCTTGTTCACTTTAGAGGAACGATGGAAAACTGGGATCCAGACATGCTTGAACCTATTGCAAATAAACGCCCAGTAATCTTATTTGACAATAAAGGGGTTGGTGAGACAGATGGACTAACGCCTACTACAATTGCTGATATGGCAAAAGATACAGCAACATTTATAAAAGCTCTTGGATTAGAACAAGTTGACATTCTTGGTTTTTCCATTGGTGGTATGGTTGCACAAGAGCTAGCTTTACAAGAAGGAGATTTAGTAAGAAAAATTATTATGGCAGGTACTTCGCCTGAATCTGGTATTAATCCAAATCCAGAGATTTTTGAAAGAATGAATCGTCACGGCGGAACGGAAGAAGATGGAATAAATGATTTTATGTTCTTTTTCTACGCACAAACCGAAACAAGTAAATCTGCAGGAATGGCTTCACTACAAAGAATTTTTAATCAGAAAAAAGTAAACAGTTCAGAACAAGTAAAAGAGGCACAATTACAAGCCATTGCAAAATGGGCTAAGCAAAAATCTAATCATGATTATGAATGGTTACAAAACATCAAACACCCTGTACTTGTTACTAATGGTGTTAATGATGTAATGGTACCGACTAAAAACAGTTACATCTTAGCAGAGAAATTACCCAAAGCACAGCTGATTATATATCCTGATTCTGGTCACGGGCATCTGTTTCAATTTCCAGAACTATTTGCAGAACACGTAAATTTATTTCTTGATTCTAATTCTTATTAAAAAGGAGTATTCATATGAGCAGATTATTTGAAAAAGTTCGTATTGGAAACATTGACTTAAAAAATCGTATAGGTATGGCTCCGATGACTAGAAATAGAGCTTTACCAGATGGTACGCCGAGCGATTTAGTAGCAGAGTACTATGGTCAGCGTGCTTCAGTCGGTTTAATTATAAGCGAAGGAACCCAACCTTCAGATGATGGGCAAGGTTACACGAATACACCTGGTATTTATACAGAAAATCATATTAGAGGGTGGAAAAAAGTAACTTCTAAAGTTCATAGTGAAGGCGGTCATATTTTTATTCAGCTTATGCATGTGGGACGTGTATCACACCCTGATAACACACCTCACCATCGCCAAGCAGTTGCACCGTCAGCTATTGCACCTGGTGTAGAAATTTTCACGGCAGAAGGAATGAAAGAAATTCCAACACCAAGAGAATTGAGTGAGCTTGAGATAAAAGATGTTATCAATGAGTTTCGTTTAGCAGCACGTTCAGCAATTGAAGCTGGTGCAGACGGAGTTGAAATTCACGGAGCGAATGGTTATCTGATCCAACAATTCCTTAGTGAAAACTCCAATCATCGTCAAGATGCATACGGTGGTACGATTGAGGGGCGTTCTCGATTCGCTATTGAAGTAGCTAAAGCAGTTGTTGATGAAATAGGAGCAGAAAGAACAGGCATCCGTTTTTCTCCTCAAGGAACACTGCAAGGCATTGATGAGGGGGAAAATAGCCTTGAGATGTATCGCTATTTAATAAGTGAATTAAATAAGCTTAACCTTGCATACCTGCATTTAATGCACTTTGGAAACGAGCAATTTCTAAAAGATGTGCGTCAACTATGGGATCAAGCACTTCTTGTTAACCGTCCAGGTCGTCCTCTAGATCAGCTTTCGTCTGATGTAGATAATAATCTTGCAGATGTTGTCACAGTAGGCACTTGGGTACTAGCAAATCCAGACTTTGCAGAACGGATTCAATCAGGTGCTCCCCTAAACGAACCCGATCAAAACACGCTCTATGCAGGAGGAAAAGAAGGTTATACAGATTATCCTTTCTTAAAATAATTTATTTAATATGAATATCCCATCTAGGGAAGGGATATTCATATTCTTTTTTCTTAGGTTCGTTATGAAAAGATACATGTGCGTTAAATAAAAATGTGGAAGATTGTAATGAAAGCTTTAGCGATTGAAAACTACGGTAAAAAACCAAATTTTTTAGATTTCCCTAAGCCTAAAATAAATAATGACGAGGTCTTAGTTGAGATATATGCGGCAAGTATAAATCCTCTTGATACAAAAATTCGAATTATGGATAACCCACATTCATAGTAACAACGCGCAGTAAGAAACGCTGTAAAACGTTTTAAAGGTTTAATTAAACTAAAAATGGAGGTGTGCTGTAAAATGAAAAAAACTGTTCTTATCACCGGGGTATCGGGTGGGATTGGCAAAGAGTTGGCGGATCGTTTCGCCAAGGGAGGATATAATTTGGTGCTGGTGGCGCGTAGCGAGGGTAAGCTTTTGGAGCTCGCGAAGGAATATCGGAAAAGATATGGCAGTCAAGCGACGGTCATCGCCAAGGATGTGGCGTCACCCGGCGTGCCGGAAGAGATTTTTGCGGAGCTCAAGGAGAAGGGGATCGTCGTCGACTATCTTGTCAATAATGCCGGCTTCGGTTTGTACGGAACGTTCTTGGAGACGCAGTTAGAACAAGAGACGAATATGATTGACGTCAATATCAAGGCTCTGACTGTTATGACGAAACTGTTCTTGCCGGATATGGTCAAACGGGGCCAAGGAGGCGTGATGAATGTGGCTTCGTTGGTGGCTTTCTTCCCGGGACCTATGATGTCGGTTTACTACGCAACGAAGGCGTACGTGCTGTCGTTCACCGAGGCTTTGGAGAACGAACTGAGCGGTACAGGGGTGACTGTGACGGCACTATGTCCGGGACTGACGTCAACCGGCTTCGTTGATCGTTCGGGTATTGGTGAATCGAAGTTGTTCCAGAGTGGTGCTATCATGGAGGCCGGGCAGGTGGCTGAGGAAGGGTACCGAGGCTTCTTACGCGGCAAGACGTTCATAATGCCAGGGGCTCGAAACCGGTTCATGGCATTCCTTCCACGGTTGATGCCGCGCAAAATGGTGACCCGTATGGTCAGATCCACACAGCAAAGAACAGGGCATTGACCTAATTGAGGGTGACCAGAAGTGGAGTGGCAGTTGATTATGATCTGTCATCTAGCCAAGATCTCGCAATGGAATAAATCGTTTACTAAAAAAGTTACAGAGACTTTTATAAAGACGGAAACCTTCTTATTTGATCTCCTGAAACATGGTCAAGAACAAGGAGAAATTTCTAAACACTATGATATAAAGGGCTTTCTCAATTTATTCATAATTCACTCGTAGGAATACGAGTATTAGCAAAACATATATTATTAAATATTGTTATTTGAATTAATTAATACCAATCTGAAATATTTTTAAGGAGAGAATCATATGAAGTACACAGTTATTACAGGAGCAAGCTCAGGTATAGGATACGAGACAGCATTAGCATTTGCTGCTCGCGGCAAAAACTTAATTATTGTAGCTAGAAGATTAGATAAATTAGAAGAACTTAAATCAACCATTCAGAATCTAAATCCTGATTTAGATGTTATTATTCGTACAAGTGACCTATCTGTCACAGATCAGGCATATACACTGTATAACAGTTTAAAGGAGTATCAAATTGAGACTTGGATTAATAATGCTGGTCTTGGTGAAACCTCTTCTGTCGTAGATCAGAATTTAGATAAAGTAGAAACCATGTTACGCGTTAACATAGAATCCTTGACAATCCTTTCTACACTATTTGTAAGAGATTATGCTGATGTAGAGGGAACTCAATTAATTAACGTATCCTCAGCACTTGGATATGTAATTGCTGTTGGCAGTGTTGCTTATTCTGCTTCTAAATATTATGTTAGTGCCTTTACCGAAGGGCTTGCAAAAGAACTTGAACTGAAAGGTGCGAAAATGAAGGCAAAAGTTTTAGCACCAGCAATGACGGAAACAGAATTCGCAAAACATGCAAATGAAATGAAAGAGTTTGATTACAAAGCAAATCTCCCTAAGTACCACACAGCTAAGCAAATGGCAGGTTTTATGATGGAGGTTTATGACAAAGATGAAGTGGTGGGGGTTGTAGATGAAAACTATGAATTCAATTTGAGAAAGCCGATCTATCCAATACTAGTATGGTAACATAATCGTTTGGCGATGGCACCAATGACACGTAGCAGAGCGCAAGAAGATGGTACATCAGGAGAACTAAGTTCCCTTTATTATGCTCAAAGAGCATCTATAGGATTACTTATTAGTGAAGGTACACAACCTCCTGATGGTACCAGTCGGTGCATGGTCATTAGTTAATTCAGATTTAGTAGAACGGCTTAAAGAAGGTGCTCCATTGAACGAAGCAGACCCTGCAATATTCTTTGGTGCCGGAAAGCAAGGGTTATACGGATTATCCTACGTGAAAGAATTAGAATCTCAGAAAGGATAGGTATAACTTATGGCAAATATCAAGGTTCCACAAACAGTTTGGGACTGGGAAGTGACTCTCTATTTTTGTGACGAAAAAGAGGGAATAAAAAGTAGTTTTTAAATTGAACCTACAAAATGGACAGTAATGCTTAAAAATGGCATACAACTGAAAAATGCTTGACGCATGAATTGCGTTACACTGGCAGACGTATACTGCATTCGGACGCTATGGGCTGATGAACTCTAACATCTGTTCCACCGATTGAGTGCGGGAACATCGGCTGTAATAATCTCAAGGAAGGATGCTAATGAAAAAATGAAAACACTCATGAAAGCAGCTCAGATCACCAAGTATTCAAAAAATATCCATGCCAAAGTCAATGACATTCCAATTCCAGAAATCGATGAAAACGAAGTCTTGGTAAAGGTCAAAGCTGCGGCAGTCAATCCACTCGAAATGTTAATTATTACAGGCAGCGTGAAACTGATTCAAGATTATGAATTCCCATTAACGCTTGGTAATGAATTGACAGGAGTTATCGAAAAAGTCGGAAAAAATGTGACGGAATTTCACGTAGGAGATGCCATCTATACACGTCTCCCCCTCGAAAAAATTGGTGCTTTTGCGGAATATGCCGCAATTGATGCTGCCGCAATTGCACCCATGCCAAAAAATTTGTCTTACGTGGAAGCCGCTGCTGCACCACTGGCTGGACTCACAGCGTATCAAGGTCTGCATGAAGAACTTGAGGCACAGTCAGGTAAATCTGTCTTCATTCCAGGTGGATCAGGCAGCTTTGGTCAAATGGCTGTACCAATCGCAAAGGCAATGGGCCTACATGTCATTGTTAGTGGCAGCTCAGAAGCGCGCGAACGCACTTTGGAAATGGGTGCAGACCAATATTTGGATTATAAAATAGAAAACTATGTTGACTTGTTGTCGAATGTGGATTACGTGATTGATACACTGGGACCTAAAGAATTTGACAGTGAATTGAGTATCATCAAACCGGGCGGAAGATTGCTCTCTCTCCGTACAGGACCAAATAAACGTTTCGGGAAACACCAAAATTTCCCGCTATGGAAACAAATGTTATTTTCCCTTGCTGGTGCAAATTATGACCGCAAAGCTAAGAAACAAAACGTGGAATACCATTTTATTTTCGTTCGTTCTGATGGCGCACAACTTAAAGAGATTACAAAAATCATTGAAGAAAACAACATTGTTCCAGCAATTCATCCAACACGATTTACCATAGACAACGTAAATGAAGCGCTAGAACTGGTCGCAAATGGACGACCAAAAGGGAAAGTGATTATTCAATTTTAAGGGGAATATGAGGAAAGCAGTCAAAAAGTTGAGATCATTTATGTAAAGGATTTTGAAACAAACCGCGAGTTCTGCTGATTAAGAAATGGAAAAGATAAAAAGCCAGGTCAGATCATAGAAAAACTTCAGCAAGCCGGAGTCCTGTCTCAGTAATGGTAAGACATGGAGAACTACCATTTCAAAAATGTTGGAATGAAATTGAGACAGCTGCTTACTCTAACAGACATATCACTAATGACACGTTATTACACGTAGCCACTACTGAGAAATTTAACATAACAAAAACAGCAGACTTCTTCAGGAATCTGCTGTTTTGATCACATGATCAAATTATTCGATAGAGTGATAGATAAGATCGAAATTACAACACTGAGAAAATTTAAAACTATCCCCAGACAAACAACTATTAGTAAAAGACAAATTAAAACCTTAAACGTTTATATTTCATCTACTATTCTTGAGATAAATAATTGAAATCTGTTTCTTTACATTCAGGAAGGTTTTTGTCAATTTTTAAAGTGGACAATAATTCTTGAACATATTCACGAATAGCTAGCATATCAAATGGGAAATCGAAATCAAATTCCTCTGTAACAGTTAAAGTGTCCATTACATATGAACAATTATGTTTCATACCCAATAGATCATGATTAAAACGCAGCACAGCTTGATATGATGAATCAGGTAGCTCAAAGTGAGAAATCAAATAAACATTAATATTGTTACCTTCTTCAGAATCTGGCAGTCTTTCATCAACGTATAATAAAAAAGCACATCTCTCATCATCGTTTAATTCTACTTGAAAGAATTCAAAATCTCTTAATCTCAATAAACGTTTAAATCTCGTATTTAAAATTATCATTTTCAATATCTCCGTTTTTATTTTAAGCTGTTACTAACGATTTCCATTGAAACATAGAAGGGGTATAATACGCAATTTCCCATTAAAAGGTTTATTGAGTCATGTTTCCGAACGAAAGGTTTTTCCTATTTCTTTTCCTAAACCAAAATAGTGTCTGAAATTATAAATAAGCGGACTCCATTTTGAAGGGTCAATGTGGTTGTCGTTCAATATGATCTTTTCCTCGGCATGAAAATGTAAAGCTTGTGTTTCCACAATCGCAAATGATGGTTCGTAATCTGGTATCCGAATATGTTTCACTTCTGCTTCTATTTGGATAGGGCACTCTTTAATTCTTGTTGGTGCTACTGTCATTGATGGTAAAGGTGTTAACCCTGCCGCTTCGTATTTCTCTTTTTTGTAAGTAAACCCGAGCTGTTTCTTCAAAGGCGGGATATTCTTTTTTCCGCTAAAAGACGAAATTTTTTCAACGTTTTTCCATAAATCGGGGCTGGGCAAGTTAATGACACATTCTTTGTGTCTCTTTATATTTTCAATAGCTTTTCCTCCTAGTCCTACTCCCAGAACAATATAGTTTCCAAGCGCCCAAGAGGAAGACATCGGACTAATATTGGTGGTTCCATCTTCATTCAAAGTGGAAAGAAGGAATGTTGACGTGCCATAGTACATAATGTTTGGTTTGATTTCTTTAAAATGAAGGGTGTCTTGTTTTTCACTGTTCAACGCTTAATGCCTCCTCATCATTATTTATTCATATTGTAAAGGTTTAACATTTCAACTATCATCGAAATATGAATGTAAGGAGGAGAATGATGAATCCTAATATTGCAAAGGTTGCTTCGTTACTATCTGACCCCACGCGTTCTTCTATTCTTTTGAGCCTTATGGATGGAAGAATACACCCTGCTGGAGAGCTTGCATATTTCGCTAAAATCAAGCCTCAAACTGCGAGCTTTCACCTGCAAAAATTACTTGAAGCACAGCTCATCAGTGTAGAGAAGCATGGAAGACATCGGTATTATAAATTGGCTAGCGCCGATGCCGCAAAAGTGATCGAACAATTGCTCAGTATTTCGCCTGATTCAAAAGTGAAGTCTTTCAATGATTCAAAAGAAAAAAGTGATTTACACTTTGCCCGTACCTGTTATGATCATCTGGCTGGTTATATCGGCGTGCAAGTGACACATTCATTAGTCGAGCAGGGCTTCTTACGAAAAACGGATTTACACTTTGAGGTCACTTCAGAAGGCTCTTTGTTTTTAAAGGATTTTGGAGTCGACGAAGAAAAACAAAGAAATAAGAGGAGAGCTTTTGCGCTTTGCTGTTTAGATTGGAGCGAGCGGCAGCATCATTTAGCAGGTGCTTTGGGACATGCATTATTAGACAGGATGCTAGAACTGCAATGGATTGTGCGTATGCCTAAAACTAGAGCTATTAAGGTTACACAAAGCGGAAAAGCTGCTTTTGAGAAATACTTTAAATTAAGTATCTAAGATGCGAATAGAAAATTTTACCTTTGAGGGGCTCAAACAATAAAAAAATGGAAATTGCCGGCGGCAGAGGCTTTTGCTGAACTTGTTTTACATTCGTTTCGTGAATCTGGACAGGAGTCACTCGTTGGGATGTCCGGTGAATAGACAGGATGTTGGAAAAGGAGGAGTTGGTACGCTCACTCCTTTTCATATTAGTCATCCATCAAACTGCGGCTGAAACCTTGGGTTTTACAAACTTTACGAAAATGCCCCGAACTAAAGGGCCCATTATTAATAATTGTAATGGGTAGGCTAAGATAAAGTTTTTCAGAACGATCATAAGGTAAGCGCTGAATATGCTGTTCTCGTTAAGTCCATTCGATAAAGCTGCCGTGATTAATCCGAAAACAGACATACAAAGTACCATACCAACCACCATACAAGTCGACATGGCAAGAACCATATATAATTTCTTAGACTTGTCGAACGGCATTTTGAATGTCATTTTTCTTGCGAGCGGCCCGACTAAAAGTAAATCTAACAGTAACGCTACAATAAATCCAATGATCATCTCAAAAGCTGTAACCCATGAAAAATTACGAATGGCTCCGTTGATCACTGCATTGTAAATCGACATGACGCAGACCATCCCAAAGCACATCATCACGCCAAAGATAAGGCCTTCTTTTTTATTTGCTGGCATACAATCAATCCTTCTCTCAATAATCGGTGATTAGTATACCAATGAATCAATCATGCTCATAAGTGACAAATTTGTGAACAATTTATTGGCCGGAATCGTCTTCTTTTGTCATCAGCACATGCGGAATGCCATCCAATAAAAATTCCTCTGATGCTGTCTGATAGCCGAGCTTTTCATAAAAGCCTGCTGCCTGTGTCTGACCGTGCAGTTTACATGTATAAATGTTTTTTTCTTTTACAATACGTTCTAACTCATTGACAATCACTTTCCCCAACCCGAATTTTCGATAGGGCTTCAGAATACAGATTCTCTCCAGTTTGCCCGCGTGATCAACGATACGCACACGCGCTGTGCCGACCGGCTGTTGTTCATGGTAAACCAGAATGTGCTGGCAATCCCCATGGAGTGTATCGAACTCATCGAACTCGTCGGAAACTGGACAGCCTTGTTCCTCAACAAATACTGTCTTTCTGATGTCAAACGCTGTATGTAAATCATGTTCTGTCGTTATTCTCTTCACATTCATGATTGATCCTCCTCTTTATCAGAAAAATGGCTGATGACATACTGTTTAAAGGTCTCTGCCACCGGGGATAAAAATCTGCCTTCTATCCAGGCGATTCCTATGACGCGCTGACATTCCGGCCAGCTGACCCGAATCTTTGTGATTTTGCTTTGGTCTAACCCTTTAAGATCGGGCAGAATGGATATGCCAAGACCGGCTGCCACAAAACCTGCCGCGGTGGCTGCTTCTTCACCCTCAAACATAATGTTCGGTTGAATGTCCGCTTTCTCAAACAATTCATCAACCGTCATGCGAAGCGCATATCCTTTTTTCAATAAAATGAAACGCTCATCCGCGACTTCAGTCAGGGCAATGCTTTCGCGATGAGATAACGGATGGTTGTTTGGCACAAATACAAACAGTTCTTCGCTCCATAATTGTATCCATCGGATCAGCTTTTCAGGCTTGATGGAGGCAAGGAGACAGAGATCCAGATCTCCGGATTTTAATCGTTCAAGCAGCCAATATGAATGGTTTTGCTTCAGCTGGAAGGTAATGTCGGGATATTTCTGCTGAAAGCTGCCGATTAAATCGGGAACCAGCGTTGTTCCTAATGTATGTAAAAAACCGAGAGACACTTCGCCTTGGTCAGGCTGCAACAAAGCCTGGATTTCTTCTTTCCCTTCGGTATATTCCTTCATCATGGCATGAACGCGTCTTAAAAATATTTCTCCGTATTTGTTTAGTTTAATCGAACGTCCTTGCCTGTCAAATAGCGGGACGCCCAAATGATTTTCCAGCCTGGCGATAGAGCGTGAAAGCGCAGGCTGTGTGATGGAGAGGCTTTTTGCGGCTTTCGTGACGTGCTGCATCCGGGCCAGTGTTTGAAAATATTCAAGTTGTTCCCATTCCAATTATCATCCCTCCTTTATTACATATAAGCATGAAAACGATATTTTATATGCATTATACAACATATATCAACGGTGCTAAGATAAATGTATAAACAGACTCGAGGATGTTTGAAATCGCAAGAAATAAAGGATGGGTGTTTATGGAGTGCAGTCTTCAACAAAATGGTGAGGGGCAGATAAAGTCCCGATGACATACATTCAAAAAGGCACACCGGTTTTTCGTAAAATTACGTTTGCTTTCTTTGCTGCAGGTTTTAATACATTTGCCATTCTGTATTGTGTACAGCCGCTTATGGAGGAATTTACGCGGGAGTTTCATGTGACCCCTACAACAGCGAGTCTTTCTTTATCTGCTACAACAATGCTCTTAGCTGTCAGCATGCTTGTTTTCGGTTCGTTGTCAGAGGTATGGGGACGTAAGCCAATTATGGCTGTATCCATGCTGGCCGCATCCGTTCTCTGTCTGGCGTCGGCCTTCAGCCCGAATTTTCATACGCTGCTCGTATTGAGAACCATTCAAGGGATTGCGCTCGCTGGCCTCCCTTCGATTGCGATGGCTTATCTTGGAGAAGAAATTGAACCCGGAAGCCTTGGGTCGGCGATGGGGCTGTATATCAGCGGAAACGCGATCGGCGCCGTTTTTGGAAGGATTGTTTCAGGGCTCTTGAGTGAGTACTTTACTTGGCATATAGCGATGGGGTCAATTGGTGTGATTAGTTTGATAGCGAGTATGATATTTTTTATGAATTTGCCTCAATCGACCCATTTTACGCCGAGAAAACTTGAGATCGGGCAGTTGGGAATGTCTTTAATCAGCCACTTGAAGGACCGAAAACTGTTAAGCTTGTTCTTCATTGGCTTTTTGC
Organism: Bacillus sp. 2CMS4F; assembly: GCF_023161785.1. NCBI lineage: Bacteria > Bacillati > Bacillota > Bacilli > Caryophanales > Bacillaceae > Bacillus > Bacillus sp. 2CMS4F. The sequence goes on along the minus strand of NZ_JALNTO010000018.1, from coordinate 6,104 downwards.
TTCTCGGAAGCAATGTTGCATTGTTCAACTACATTGCGTATGTGCTGTTAGCGCCGCCGTATTCCTTTAACAAAGCAATTGTCAGCTGGATATTTATTGTGATGATTGTCGGGATTTTCAGCTCGTCTTTTATTGGAAGAATGGTCGATCAATACGGTTATCATAAAATACTGATGATGAATATTTTTATCGTGATCACAGGTGCATTATTAACGTTAAACGGCATATTAGCAGTAAAAATTCTGGGGATTGCCCTTTTTACCTTTGGTTTCTTTGGAGGGCATTCAGTCGCCAGCAGCTGGGTTGGACGGAGAGCCCTGCATAACAAGGCGCAGGCCTCATCGCTGTATTTGTTCTTTTATTACGCAGGTTCAAGTATTTGCGGAACAGTCGGCGGCGTGTTTTGGTCTGCTTTTCATTGGCTGGGTGTCGTCGGTATGATCACGTTCATGCTGCTGTTTGCCTTCGTGCTGTCGGTATTTCTGGCAAGGAGTGAAAACGTGTCGGGCAGCGCGCTATGACTGATTTAACATGTCCTGAGGTGCAGGCAGTAAATTAAAATGATGGTGACAAAAAAAGGACCTCTGGCAGGTCCTTTTCTTATTGGCTGTTGTTCCAATGGGCCGGGATCTTTAAAGTAGGCGGAAGCTTTGTGCGAGGATTGCCTTTTGCAGCGTTCACTTGTGCCTGCGTTAGAAAAATGCTTCCTGTCAGGTCAGCTCCGCTTAAATCAGCATCTCTGAGATCAGCGCCGATGAAATCTGTCATTCTCAGATCAGAATGTCTCAGGTCGGCTGCTATGAGCAGTGCTCCTCTGAAGTTTGCTCCTCTTAGATCAAGCCCTTTCAGTTTCGCGCCTATCAGGGCGCTTCCACGGCTGATTTTTTTCGGGAGTTTTTGATTGCGGGCTTGGGCACGCACCAGCTCACTCGTTTTTAACAGCCATTCATTAACCTCAGCTCTATGCTCGGACACATGTAGGTTCAGCAGGTTTTCCGCGCTGAGCCTGGTGAGTTTGTCCGTCTTTTCGAAACAAGCCCGCAACTCACGATGAACCGGCTTGGCTGCCTCTATAGAAAGAGCTTCATGTAAATACCAAAGCATCTCATGCAGCTGCTGCATAATTGGAAAAACGTCAAACATCTCTTTCGCGGATTCCGGGTTGTTTCGCCAATCCTTTCCCTCATAAGTAATTTGGGATACCTTTTGACCGGCGCCAAAGCATTCATAAGCTGAGCAGCCTCGAAATCCTTTTTCTCTAAGAGCTTCATGTATGGCACATTGGTAGTTTGATTGTAAGTTGCGGCAAGGCGTTCCGCCATCTTTATCAAAAGCAAAATCGGCCGATTTCGCATAAGGCAAGGCAACACAGCACAGGCCAAAACAATGTTGACAATCTGCGCTTATCTCATGCTGTCTATTGTCATGTAATGTGAATTCCACAGACAATATCGTTCACCCCTTCACTCGGGAACTTTGTAAAATATAGGTTTTGTTCGTACTATTTGCATTATATAGGAAATAGGTATACTTTTCATTTTATTTTTTCATGATCAACCCCTCAAACAATGTATAATATATCCAACCGTGACGATGGGGAGGGAACCTTTTGGAACAGCAAATTAAAGAGATCATTTCTGCTTGTGATGTGGCAATCCGGAACGAAGATTTTGATACACTGATGAATTACTATACAGAGGATGCCATTTTAGTTGTGAAGCCTGGCATGATCGCACGCGGTAAAGAAGAAATCAAAAAAGCGTTTATTGCGATCGCAAATTATTTCAATCATCAGCTTGTGCCGACGCAAGGGGAAATGGTCATTTTGGAAGCAGGCGACACTGCTCTGGTCCTTTCTCAAACGCTGCTTGAATCGGATAAAAAGGATTCTGAGTATGCGATGGAAAGAAGGGCGACCTATGTGTTTAAGAAGAATATGCAAGGTGAGTGGCTTTGTGCAATTGATAATTCATATGGTACGGATTTAATTTAGTTTATAGTGCTTAGACATTCTGAAACAAGACGGGCTGCTTGTGATCTGCTGTGTACTTTTCCTGCATATAATGATTCATGAAGGTGAATAGGAAAGGGTGAATTCAATTGAATCCATACAACAGCAGAATGGCACCTTATTGGGTTTATCATGGCGGAGAATCAACGCTTTACCAGTATCCATATGTCTATAGGCAGCCCGGTTTCTCGCGCGCCATTATTACTGCCGCGCGGGGTGATGTGACCGGAGATGGAGCCGCTGATGAAGTCTTCCTAACTGGCAATCAAACGTCAGGCAGTCCGCTATGGAGAAATATCACTTTGGTGATACGTGACGGCAAAACACATCAGGAACAGCAAATTCAGCTTCATAACAATATCGGATACAATCCGTCACTTTCTCTGGCTGATGTGACAGGCAATCAAACGGAAGATGTGGCTGTTGTAATCGATACCGGGGGAAGCGGAGGCTCTATATATGCGTATGTGTTTGCCTATATGAACCGGCAGTTCAGGCAGATTTTCAATTCGGATTCTTTTAATGATGAATTCAAGTACAGTGTGAGCTATCAAAATCAATATAAAGCGAGCGTGGTCAGTCAACGCCAGCATGAACAATATATACTGGATCTTACTTACAAAGGCAGAGACTATTTGAATGAAATTTATACGAATCAGGGTGTTTTAAAAGCGCCGATAGAAGGCTGGGTCAATCCTTTATCCGGCTTGTATCCGGTTGATTTCAACAGAGACGGCGTATACGAATTGCTGGCGTATCAGCGGATCGCCGGAAGGTATAACGCCGACTCATTGGGATATGTTCAAACCGTATTGAAATGGAACGGGCGGAATTTTGGCGTTGACCGGCAGAATGTATCGATTGTTGGCGGTGCCGCAACTTGAGTAGAGAGAATGCGTTAGTGGCAAAGACTTACGCTACAGGTGTTCTGCAACGACGGTCAGATAATAAGATAAACCGGTTTGCTGCTCTTCTAACATTCCTCGATGAAAATCATCCTGCATAAAAAATCGCATTTGTTTTACGTAATCTTCTTTGCTTGTCGGATGTCCGTTTTGAGTCAGGAACGTAATATGATTCATGACATGCTCTTGCACGGCAGGGTCATGATACGTCACGCCGCTTCTTAAAAAATCAGCCATTCCATCAAGAAAATGTTTTGCCTCTATCGCCATTTTGTTCATTTCATCTACATTGATAGCGTGGGTATCTACTTTAAAATCGTAATGCTCTTTTAAATGGTCATTTTGTTCCGCTAAAGATTGTTTCCATTCGTCAGCGGTTTCAAATCCTTTAAACATTACCTTATGATCCATGTTCTCACCTTTTCTTGTGTATTCTAAAGACGTATTGACCGTTTGAACAAAGCGCTGGTACTTTTTAATTTTCTTTTCAAAGAGCTTTTTTTGCTTTTCTAATGTGCCAGTTCTGTCAGCATCCTCATCTAATAACCTTTTTATTTCTGACAAAGGAATATCTAATTCTTTGTAAAAAAGAATTTCCTGCAGTCTTTTTAATTCGTCGGCGCCATCCGGCTTCGCTGATTTCTTTTGGGACCAGCAAGCCGATTTTGTGGTAGTGATAAAGCGTTTTGATTGTCACGTTCGCAATGTGCGACAATTCTTTTACTGTTACCTTCACAACTCAATTCCTCCTTCCTCTATCACTATGAGGCCTTACCTTTGGTTGGAGTCAAGAATAAAAATGATGTTATGTTTGCCCGGAGAGAATGGGATATAGCCCCCGAGAAAGCTGTTTTATGATCAAAGAAAAGAGTGCTTGCACACAAGCACTCTTTACTCCAACTTAATTCTTTTCACATCTCCTAGCACAAATACGTAAAAAATCAGCCCAAGCAGCAATACAAAACCGGCAACCAGGAAGCTGAGCGTAAAGGAACCTGTCACATCAAACAAATATCCCGTGAGTGAAGCGGCGATTATGCCTCCGAATAGGTTGTTTGCCAAGTTTACCATGGAACTCAGCATGGAAACGGAGCCAATCGGGGCCAGTTCTGCGGAGATGGACCAGCCGACCGGAGCCGTTGCAGAAACGCCGGCGAGGCCGATTGAAATGCAGATAATCGCAACGGTGATATTATTCGTCAAAATGGAGCCCAAAAAGAAAAAGCCGAAGCTCATCCCTACAATGATCACGGTTCGGTACACCTTGGTGTTGGAATAGCCTTTTTTGATAAGGTAATCGACGAGCCAGCCGCCGACCACAATGCCGGAAATGGTTGAGATCAGCCACGGCACGGCGGTGAATAAACCGGATGACATGAGATCCATTCCGTATGTATGCTTAAAGAAAGTCGGTAGCCATGTAAGCAGCAGGTTGAATGTATAGCCGTACCCCGTAAATCCGATCATTAAGCCCCATACTTTACGATTAGTGAAAAGCTTTTTTAAAAGCGGACCCGTTTTGTAAGGGATTTGCTCTGTTGTGATTGTATTGTGTTTCTGAATATAGTTTAATTCGCTTTTGGAAATGCGTTTGTGCCGTTCGGGCTGCTCATAGTATTGCCAGAAAAAGATGGTAAACAGCACATTGATGCATCCGATCGTTAAAAAGGCGACCCGCCAGTCAAAGGTTGTGACGAGAAAGGCGACCAGCGGCGCTCCGATTACGTTTGAAAATTTGGCGGCTGAATCAAACAGTGAGTTCGCCAGGCCCCGTTCGCTTGGCGGAAACCATAGAGCGGTTGCTTTGGAAGCGGCGGGGAACGCCGATGCGCTTGTCAGACCAATGAGAAACCGGAACACATATAAGAGCAGTTTTCCTTGTAAAAAAGCGAGAATGATCGTTAAAATGCTCCAAACCGTCATTCCGATTCTTGTGACCCAGGCCACGCCAAACCTGTCCAATAAACTTCCGACGGGCAGCTGCATCAGTGTGTACGAATATGTGTAAATCGAAAACACAATGCCGAGTTCAGTTGCTGTGAGGTGAAACGAATCTTGTATCGCCGGGGCAGCTACAGAAATGGCCACTCGATCAAAATAATTAAGAATGATAATGCCGCTCAGTAACGAAGATATATACCATCTGGTATGCCCGGGCCGTTTCACGCGCTCTTGACTCATGATGAAAACCTCCTCTGTCATAGCATGAGCTCCGGATGTAAATACCATTCAAATTTTAAATACCACAGCTCTCTTTTATGTAAACGGACAGCAGGAATTTGACTGGAAAAGCCCATTGCTTTAGAATGAAAGTAATAAAAATGAACACTCCAAAGGGGAGTAGCTTTCACAGTAAAGTCGTCATTACGGGACAAGTGTCCTCGGCTTTGCTGGCAATTTGATTGTTAGCGAGACCTTTGCCAAATCTGATTTGGTGAAGGTCTTTTTGTTTCTGAACTTCACCAAATCGGTGGAGTTTTTTCATTTTTATCAAAAAAGGGAGAGGAGATTCACGATGTCTAAGCTGAAGAAATGGCTGAAACGTGAAGTGGTGAAGAAGGGGCTGCCATTAGCGAAAGAGAAATTGATTCCGATCTTAAAAGAAAAAATGAAGAAGAAACGATAAGGGGGCAAACAATGAAGAAAATGGTTCTGACGGTTTTGGCCGGCGCGGGTCTTTTGGGGGCAGGCGGATGCGGAATACTGGATCAGGTGAATGAAGGGCTGGATTATACAAATGAAGCGTCAGCTTATGTGGAAAAGGTGAAGACGTTTGCAGAGGAAGCGCCTGCATTGGCTGAGGAAGCTGTAAATGACACTGAGGCGAAAGAAAAACTAGAGACACAGCTTGAGTCCATTCAAAAGGCAGCGGCTGATTTTAATGAATTAACCCCGCCTGATGCCGCAGCGGAGCTTCACAACACCCTGCAGGAGCATAACGAAACTTTGCAAAAAAGTGCGGAAGACGTCTTGCAGCAAGTGGAAGAAGGAAAGGTATCGCTTGAGGAATTGGAGCAATCCGAATTGGTCCAAAACGCTAAGCAAATGACTGATGTGATGGGGCAAATTGAAAAGCTTGGCGAATAAGAAAAAGCATCCCGGAGCGGGATGCTCAGGCTGTCGAGAAAATCTCGACAGCCTTTATTTTTTCTTAAAATATCCATTCTCATGTAATAAAATAAAAGAAA